>NZ_JACJPW010000029.1 GCF_014696265.1 Aerosakkonema funiforme FACHB-1375
CTAGCCCCTAGCCCCTAGCCCCTAGCCCCTACTGATGCCCCAGAATAACGCGATCGCTGTCGAATTCAGCGAAGTCAGCTACAGCTTAAACCGCCGCCCTTTAGTATCCGATCTCAATTTCTCCATCCAAAGTGGCGAAATCTTGGTATTGTTGGGGCGCAGCGGTAGCGGTAAGACAACCACAATGAAGCTCATCAATCGCCTGCTGACACCAACTTCAGGTGAAGTGCGCGTACAAGGAATGAGTACGGTGGAATGGAATCCGATTAAGTTGCGGCGACAAATCGGTTATGTAATTCAAGAAACTGGATTATTCCCCCATTTCAACGTTGAACGCAATGTGGGATTAGTGCCAAGCTTAGAAGGTTGGAGTCGCGATCGCATTCATCAGCGCGTATTTGAATTACTCCATTTAGTTGGATTAGATCCCCAAGTATTTGCAACTCGCTATCCCCACGAACTCTCCGGCGGACAGCGACAGCGCGTCGGCGTCGCCCGCGCACTAGCAGCCGATCCGCCGCTGCTGCTGATGGACGAACCCTTCGGCGCACTCGATCCGATCACGCGGGTGGAATTGCAAAGAGAGTTTCGCCGACTGCAACAAGAATTGGGTAAAACAGTTGTGTTTGTCACCCACGATATCCAAGAAGCATTTGTTTTAGCATCGCGAATTGGTTTAATGGCAGAAGGACGCTTGGTGCTGTTGGGGACAAAGGAAGAATTTTTGCGATCGCCACAACCAGAAGCACAAGCTTTTATGGAATGTTTGCCAAAACTATGAAAGATTTTTTCTTATTTCGTTACGGTTCGGAAATTTTATCGCACACTGGCGAACACATATTTCTGGTGGGAATTTCGATTGCGATCGCGACACTCCTGGGCATTCCCCTTGGCATTCTCATTACCCGTCAACCAAAACTCAGCCCAGCGATTTTAGGTTTGGCCAACATCATGCAAACCATTCCCAGTCTGGCGCTATTTGGCTTTCTGATTTCCATCCCGCCACCCATAGGGGGAATTGGTGACACCCCAGCAATTGTCGCCCTGACTTTGTATTCCCTTTTGCCCATCATCCGCAATACTTACGTAGGGATTAGCAACGTCGATCCTGCAATTCGAGAAGCTGGACGCGGTATGGGAATGACCGATCGAGAACTACTATTTCAAGTAGAAATTCCCTTGGCAATGGGTGTGATTTTGGCGGGAGTGCGCGTCGCGACAGTGATCGGTATCGGTATCGCAACCATTGCTGCGGCGATCGGTGCTGGAGGTTTGGGTGTATTTGTGTTTCGAGGTATCTCGGTAGTCAACAATCAACTGATTCTGGCCGGTGCAGTTCCCGCCGCAGTCATAGCGATCGTCGCCGATTTGGCGATCGGTTGGTTGGAAAATCGCTTAACACCAACTGGCGCAAGGAAAAATGAAAAATGAAACAAAAAATATTTTTGGTATTGTGCCTTTTGGTTTTAACTTTGACGTTAGCGATCGGCAGCTGCACCCCCAAAGTCAGCAACAATCGTGCCGATATCGTTATCGGCGCTAAAGATTTCACCGAACAAGAAATTTTAGCCGAAATTTTAGCCCAACAAATCGAAACAGAAACTAATTTAAAAGTTGACCGTCGCTTTCGTTTGGGATTTACCTATGTTTGTCACAAAGCACTTTTAGCAGGTCAAATCGATGCTTATGTCGAATATACGGGAACAGCCTTCACTGGTGTTTTGAAACAGAAACCGATTAGCAATCCCAAAATTGTTTATCAGCGTTTGCAACAAGCCTACGCCAAACAGTTTGAATTAGAGGTAATGCCATCGCTCGGATTTGAAAATACTTTTGCTATAATTATACGCGGTAAAGATGCGAGAGATTTGAATATTCAAACACTTTCCCAAGCTATAAAGTATACACCGCAATGGCGAGGCGGATTTGGCTACGAATTCCTAGAACGCGAAGATGGATTTCCCGGATTGGCTAAAACCTACAATTTACAGTTTGCCAAATCACCCCGCGTGATGGATTTAGGATTGATGTATCGAGCGCTAATCCAAAAGCAAGTCGATATGGTAGCTGGGAATTCAACTGATGGGCAAATTGCGCGGTTGGATTTAGTCGTTTTAAAGGATGATAAGCATTATTTTCCTCCCTATGAAGCCGTTCCCATTGTCCGTTCTGCAACTTTGAAAAAATATCCCCAATTGCGTCAGGCAATTCAGCAACTAGACGGTCTGATTTCGGCAGACGAAATGCGAAAATTAAACTATTTAGTTGAAGGAGAACTCCGAGATGTCAAAGATGTGGTGCGAGAATTTCTCGAAATCAAAATGCGATTGGGAAGCGTGCCAAGTGATAAAATAACTACAAGTTACTAGGGTGCGTTACCCAATGGTGAATGAGATAATTTGGGAATTTGGATTAGATTTGTAATAATAAAAACTAATTTAATAGTAGGGTAGATTAGGCACAGTTGACGCTAGGAAACCCAACACTACAATTCTCTAGTTTTCGTAGGTTGGGTTGACGCTAGGAAACCCAACACTTTGTTGAGTTTCGCTATCGCAAGAACCCAACCTACAATTTTCTATAATTTTGTCCGCTCCACCCGAAAAGTAATATTGAGCTATTATATTTAATTATTGATGTTAATATTAGCATAGCTCGGCTGAAATTTATGAAAACCAATACACTCAAGACGATCTTCACACCCATTCGGGCTTTTATTCTGGGACTTGCTATTAGCAGCAGCAGCGTACTCGCCCAAACACTCCCCCTACCGCAAAACCTCATTGCCTTCAACTCAGCGCAAGGAGAACAGTTATTAATCCAAAGTCAATCTAGACAAGATTACTGGCATTTGAGTGTACAATTTGTTACGCAAAACAATCAAGCGTTCTGTGGAGTTGCCAGTAGCGTTATGGTACTGAATGCCTTGGGAATTAACGCACCTTCAGCGCCGGAATATGCACCCTATCGCGTCTTCACTCAAAGTAACTTTTTTAGCAATGAAAAAACTCGACAAGTTGTCAGTCCGGAAGTAGTTTCTCGTCGAGGGATGACTTTAAATCAGTTGGGTGGATTATTAGCAAGTTACAATGCCAAGGTGAGAGTTTACCATGCTTCCGACACCAATCTGGCAGAGTTTCGCAGATTGACAGTACAAAATTTGAAACAACCGGGAAATTTCGTTATAACCAATTATTTACGCAAAGCAATTGGGCAAGAAACTGGAGGGCATATTTCTCCTATAGCTGCTTATAATGAAAGAACCGATCGATTTTTAATTTTAGATGTCTCGCGCTACAAATACCCACCAGTTTGGGTGAAAGCAGCAGATTTATGGCGGGCGATGGCAACGGTGGATTCTGATTCGAGGAAAACAAGAGGGTTTGTATTTGTGAGTAAAAATTAGTAACTAATGAAATTTGGGATAAACAAAGATAATTTGTCGGCAATTTGGGTGGGCATTGCCCACCCTACTTATCAAAGATAAGTTAACCACCAAAATTTATGTTTGGCCTTGTACTCCGCAAACCAATTACAAATCGGGTAAAGTATGAGAACTACAATAATCCAAAAATCGTAAACTATTGCTAAACCATAACCATAATCTGGCGGTATTTTAGATAAAGATATGGCGAATGCCTCCAAACCGTATGTAGGTATAGCCAATAGAATTACCAATAGATGAATCAGCGGTATGTGAATAATATAAAAAAATAAGGGAACCTGACCGAAGAGTACCAGTGGTTTGATAAATCTAGATATTTTTTGGTTTTCAAATAAGTCAAGTAAGAGAATTGCAGGGCCGATCGTCATCAACAAAAACAGCAATGAAGGCGGATATTTATGGCAGTTAATGAATGAAAGCAAAGTCAACGGAAAGCTGGACTGAACTGCCCATCGAGCGGGATCTCCATAAATATTAATAGCCCGCAGAATGATAAATGCGAGAATCAAACCAAAACCGAACCTTCGCAGCAATTGTCGTCGCCGAGATTGTGGCAGATCGAATACAGTTCCAAAGGCATAACCCGCCGCCATTACTCCTATCCAAGGTATGAGAGGATAAGCAGTAAAAAACCGCATTCCAGGTAATATTTCCAGTCGTTTTGGTTCGTGAAGAATTGCCCAAAGCCAGCCCCATTCTCCCAGTCGATCGGCTTGTATGTTATCGAACAAATTATGTCCGACTATCAACGTGATTCCTATGGCAGCAATAGCGCGAGTGGGAAGATAAACCAGTGCTGCCAAGACAATCATTGCAAAACCGATCGCCCACAGCACTCCTGCGAATGTAGCACTATAATTTACGTTGAATGTCCATCCAAAACGCACCACCGTCAGTTCCAGAAACACAAGCCAAAGTCCGCGAGTGAAAAGAAACGAGGAGACTTCTTGTTTTGTTTTACCGCGTTGTAGAGAAAGATAGGCGGCGATACCGGCCAGGAAAATAAACGATGTAGCGCAAAGATGAGTTACCCAGCGTGTCAGAAACAGCGGTACGTTTGTTTGGGTCAAGTCTAAAGGGTCAAAACGAGCGTTGGAGAAAAATATCCGCACATGGTCTAATGTCATAAGTACCATCACCAGTCCGCGCAGGATGTCGATCGACACCAGTCGTTTGGGGCGAGGCTTGTCATAGTTTTCGTCTTCACTTACAGTAAATGTCTGGCTCATCTTAAATTTTTCCCGCCAAATATCGAAACTTATTATGTTTAACTTTTTGAGATATAAACAATTTTCTATCGCAATTCTTTATATTATTGTCTCGATATCTCTATTTTGGTGTGAGGAAACAAGGGCAGCTTTTGTCCTACCCCTACGCACTAAAAAAGGTATGGTAACTTCAGCTCATCCGTTGGCGTCTGAGGCAGGACTTTCCATACTGCGAAAAGGTGGCAATGCTGTGGATGCAGCTGTGGCGACAGCTTTTGCCATTTCAGTAGTCGAGCCTTTTTCCGCAGGTATTGGCGGCGGTGGCTTTTTAATGCTGCATCAAGCGCAAACGGGGGAAATGAAGGCGTTGGATTTCCGGGAACGCGCCCCTTTGCGTGCGACACGCAATATGTACTTAGACGAACAGGGTAAGGTGCGTCCGAATGCTAGCGTCAATGGCTATTTGGCAGCAGCAGTACCGGGTACGGTGGCGGGACTTTATGAAGTGCATCGTCAGTACGGTAAGCTACCTTGGCAAGAGGTAATTGCACCTGCTATCCGTCTTGCCAATGAAGGTTTTGTTGTCAGTTCTATTCCGACTTGGCGTTTTGTTGGCATTTCTCAAACGCGCCGAGATGTTATTTTGAACAATGACGCGGCACGTCAAATTTTCGCTCCCAATGGTAGATTGTTTGCATTGGGAGATCGTTTGATACAGAGAGATTTGGCACGCACTTTACAGACGATCGCCAAAGATCCGCAAAGCTTTTACACTGGTGAAATTGCCCGTACTATTGCCAGCGATATGGCAAGAAATGGCGGTTTGATTGGTTTGGCAGATCTGAAAAACTACAAACCGACTTGGCGGACACCTCTGTGCGGTAGTTTCCGCGTTTACCGAATTTGCACAATGCCACCTCCTTCTTCGGGAGGCGTTCACTTGTTGCAAATTTTGAATATTATCGGCGATACGGATCTGAAATCGCTGGGTTGGCATCACCCGGATACGCTACATTTACTTGTAGAAGCAATGAAAATTGCCTATGCCGATCGATCTGTTTATTTGGGCGATCCGGATTTTGTGAATATTCCGGTGACAGCGCTCACCAGTCACAGTTACGCTGCGAAAAGGCGTCGGGAAATTACTATGCAAAGGGCGCGACCTGCAACGGAAGTAAGGGCAGTCGATCGAGATACTTTAGAGCGTTTTGTTAATAGCAAAGAATCACCGGAGACAAGTCATCTGAGCGTTGTAGACGAACAGCGCAATGCGGTTAGCCTTACCTTTACTATTAATTATGGTTTCGGATCGGGTGTGGTTGTACCTGGAACGGGTATTTTGCTTAACGACGAAATGGACGATTTTGCTATTGCACCGGGAGTACCGAACGTTTTTGGTTTGGTGGGTGGAGATGCAAATGCGATCGCACCTCGCAAAATTCCTCTTTCCAGCATGACTCCTACAATTGTCACCGAAAACAATCGCCTGCGTTTGCTAGTTGGTGCGCCGGGAGGAAGCACGATTATCACCACGGTTTTGCAAGTTGTACTCAACGTGTTGGAATACAACATGGATGTCGGTGCAGCTGTTTCTGCTCCTCGCATTCACCATCAGTGGTTACCGGATAAACTGAGGGTGGAACCATTTGGCTTAGATGCTCTCACCCTAGCAGAACTGCGTCGTCGCGGACATCAGATCGAACAGCAAACTCCTTGGGGTAATGCTAATGCGATCGCCGTTACGCCAGATGGCTCTCTAGAAGGAGCAGCCGATCCTCGTGGCGAAGGTTCGCCTAGCGGCTATTAAGCTACTTCCCGGCCTACATTCAAGAATATGACAATTGTGCCTGCGGAATGTGGGTCTAAATTTTACTCAAGTGGGAGGTAGGAAAAACACATTTTCATCATCCAATTGTAGGTTTCATGGTACTATTGAACCCTAGAATGAGGAGGTCTACACTATGAAGCGAAATTTCTTAAAGTCCTTCAGGGGTAAAGTACTATTGGGGTTAACCGCAATTTTATTAAACCCCAGTAGCTTATTAGCTGAGACTTACCGACCTAAGATATCTTTTAGTCTCGAAAACAATGGTAATAGTAATATAGTTCATTTATTTGTGTACCCTCCTGGAACTGATGACAGAATTAACGAAAAACTCCAGGGTCGGGTAGTGAAACCGGGAGAAACCGCAGATATTGATATTTACAACAAGCCTGGAGAATGCGTTTATGATATCAAAACTGTATTCGCCGATGGCGAAGAAAATATCGAACGTCAGGCCAATATTTGTGACATGAATGGTGGTACTTATTCCCTCTATGGAAAAGACGATCGCGTTTTTAAGGTAAGTAACCGTGCCGATAATGATATCGTAGAGTTTTATTGGCGCAGGCCAGGTTCTGATTGGGGTCAAGATTTACTGGGATCAGTTAACATCGCTGCTAGACAGACTGTTGTTATTCCAGTAAATGATAGTAAATGTCTGTATGAATTTCGAGCTGTTTTTGCCAACGGACGGATAGCAGAGCAAGCAAAGAATGTCTGTCTAAACAATAACAGTGTGGTTAGTGATGTGATTTTCGACAAACAGTAGTTAGCAGATAATTCCAGAGAATAAAAAATGCCAAGTTTGATTTGTAAAAGGATTGCACAAAACACACCAGACAAGGTGATTACCCGACGAGTAGTGCAAGCGATGGGTATATCTTTATTGGGGATTATAGCTGCTTCTCCTGTAGCTCTATCATTTACCCAAATCATGAGCAAAACGATTGATGGGGTAAAAATTCAGCAATGGAATGAGCCAGACCAACTAGGACAAGCTTGTCGGCGGAAGGCGGGTACGCGAGGGCCCTGTAGCCCACCTAGCCCTTGGGGTTAAAACAAAGATCTCAGATCCCCGACTTCTTGGAGAAGTCGGGGATCTCTCTTCAATGCCACCTCCTTCTTCGGGAGGCGTTCACTTGTTGCAGATGTTGAATATTATCGGCGATACTTTTGATTCTCTGGTTTTTTATAAGCTTCCAGTGAAACTCTAGAGGTATAGAGACTGTAGTATATTTTCGTATCGTCATAAGGATTTAATCCGGCGCGATATAATTCCCCATAACAAGCTTCCGCCTTTTTAGGAATATCGGAATTTAAAAATTGTCCCTTTTGATAGTTAACTTCTTGGCGTATTTTTTCCGTGATTTGAAGATAACACTGCCCTTTATTTTGTTCCTTCGTTTCTTTGGGTAAAGTTTTCTCTAATTCAGCGGCCTGTTCAAAAGAGTTATAGGCATTATCGAGAGCATTATTAGCATCTTCAACAGAAGATTTTTTTAAATCAAAATCAGATAGATAAAGGATGCCATGATTAATCGCAATATCTCGGCGTAAAAGTTTTTGCTCTTCTTTCACCAGCTTCTCAGCAGCTACTAAGAAAAAATCGGCTCTCCGCTCAACTTTCTCATCAATTTTTGCTGTCCAACCCACATCTTCCAACGACTGGAATACCAATACTCTTCCTAAACCATTGAGGGCGGCGGGATCGTTGAAGGATCTCCCTTTCTCGTAGTAAGATATAGCTTCCTTGAGTTGTCCCATATCTTCCGAAACTTTCCCCAAAGCAACATAAATTTTGGAATCGTTGGGGTTAAAATTCAGTGCCCTTTTGTATAAATCCAAAGCACTAACAACATCACCTTGAGTACTAGAGATCTGCCCCTGTTTATAATAATATTCCCCTATAGTTGGTAAATTAGCATAGACAACATAAGTACTTGCGGCCATTAGAGCTGAGGCACCAAAGATTGCTTCCGCGTGGAAGTGAGGCGGAATCCCGACGCTCTTGAGGGCATTCTCAACAGTTTCCTTACCATTTTCTGTCAGCACCCCACCGGCTAATAAAAGCATCCCCACCGCTTGGCCAACCGTACTAAAAGTCCCCAGGATATCAAACCCTTCACTGGAAAAGGCTTGAGCCGTGCTAGAACCAAAAGTAGTCGCCACAACCATACAACCGAGTGTCAACCCATACCATACCCAGTCAAAGCGATCGTGTTTGTGGACTTCTCGAGGGACAAAGGATTCCAGAAACCACCACCAAGACGATTCCGGTGGGTTGACACTCAGCCGATAGCTAGCTAGGGGAAACTTTTTCGCTATTATCCCTGCAAGTTCCTTCAATCGCTCATCCAAATCAATCAACAGGGCGCATTGACTCGTGTTCAATTCCGCACCGTTATTTTTGAGGTTTTCCACTCCATCGCGGCTCAAGAGCATTTCTATAATTTTCCGCTTGGACAGTATCGATCCTGCTTTTTCAATAGTGGATAATGCCTCTTGATAATGTGCAATAGCTTCATCCATTGCGGATTTGCTTTCCTCAGCATAATCTTCCATGATGGGAACTTGCGCTATTTCCTACTGACTTTCTGTCGGGTATGACCCAATAACAGAGGGATTATACTGTTTAAGCGCATTCACCGTCAACAATTACCGGATCGACTTAGGGTAGTGCCTCTTTGCCAGAACTGTGTCTCGGAGAGATCCGATCGAGCTACAATTTCCGGCGGGCAATTCTAATGCGATATGATTAACGCCATACTTGGCAAACCCACTCACAGCAGACCGTTTTTGAGAAAGAGCCGCAAAGCCATATGGAGAAGGTTCGCCAAGCGGCTATTAAGCCACCTCTGTTTCTGGATTGAAGAATGAACGTTGTTGCGCTTCGTTAGTGGGTATCAGCTTCCAGCCAGCTTTGATGAGCTTTTGGTAAGTTGCCCAACCTTTAGAACCACCTGGTTCGCGGTAATCTGGTACGGCATATTGAGGAAAACCTGTATAGGGTCGCCACGGTTCGTGAGATGCTAATTGCAAATGCAAGATCTTTTGCCCGTTGCCACCAAGAGTGGGTAACCAGCACATCTGTCCAGCCATGATAAAACTCCTTTGCGTAGATAAAGGTACGTAAAGCTGAAACCAGGCTGTGTGAGGATGCGCTTTTAAGCTTCTGTTCCCAGCTTCGATATTGTGTTCCAGCCACGCTACCCTAGATTGACCGATTTGTCAATATGATGGCAAAAAATTCTTAGTTGTGACCTCACCCTACAGGGTATTTTTGTCAATTTCATCTCAATCTTAAGCAAGATTTAATGATTATGGACAAAGAGCGGAAAAGCATAGAGCTTAATCTCCCAAATCTGCTCTAATGCTTAATTCAGAGATATTTTGAAGTTTATTTTGCTTTATCCTTCAGGGTTACGTCAGCTAAATTTGTTACAAAATTCCCTTTCCCCAGTTTCCCACTGGTTGATTTTCAATTTTGAATTTTTAATTCCTCAGCCTGCGGGTGGGCGATCGCATTACGGATGACATTTGCTTGTTTGACGTATTCACCATCACTCAGCACTGGTACAGAACCGACGATGGAAATAGGTGCGGCCAAATCGATCCAAGACTTGCAGCCACCGTATTCCGGGCGGTAAACAATGGATTGCGGTTGAGCGAGTTTGTAAGTCCGCAGCAGCAAAATATACATTGGCTGACTGGGTTTCCATTTGAGGCGATCGCTCGCAAACCGCTCGTTCCAGATGTGATATGGTAGCAGTGCGGCAATGCTGGGTTCGTAACTCACCATAAAAATATCGGTAATCTTCGCCCAGCTACCAATTCGCACAGTTTCCGGATGCCAACCCGATTCTACAGGGCTTACCTTGTCAGCATATTCCGGTTTGAGCAAATCTGGTTTTTGGTGTTCAAATGTCGGGTAGAGCAAAACCTCATCATGAGCAACTTTAAATTGCTTTCCCTCCTCGCGAATACCGCCTTTACGAAGCAGCAAAATAGTTTTGCCTTGCGCCAAGGCATCTACCGCAACAGCCCATTCCTTGAGTGCGTGGATAGTAGTCGATTCCATAGCAATAGAGTTGAGTTCTTCTTCCAGACTAGCGACTGGCAAACACTCGCCACGCAATGAAAACGATAAAAGTTATATAGCCGAATACAGATAACCAATCCAGCCAGTTGCTGGGGAGAGTTAAAAATTCGTCGTTCATAGACAGAAGAGGGATTATTTGTGCAGAACGCTACAGATGAGCTTACCTGGGCCGTTGGGTTCAAACGGTACAACAGTTCCGTCTTTGCGAACGGTAATGCGATCGCGACAATTATACAGCTGCATCGGCCTTTCCACCCCGTCAACGCTGACGATCGCCCGATACTCCCAGTGATTTTTAGCACTGCGGTCAATCCTGAGAACGCAAATCAAACGGTCATTTGTTTGGCGACAAAAGGAAGCTTCCGCAGGTAGGGCGACTGCGAAGCATAACATTAATAACAGCAACAAACAAATATATTTCACCGGTAGTTATCGCGGTTCAAGAAAAGTTTGTAACCGACATAGCCCACACCCGCCGTGATTACCAAACCGATAACTATAGAAATAAAACTCACAGCGGTACTAAAAACCCAAACGCTAATCAGTCCAGTGGCGGCAAATACTGCCACCTTGGCCACTTTATTCATTTTTGCTATAGCAAGTTGCCAGCGGCTGGGTTGCTGAGGTTTCGGGGTTCGAGGTATATGTTGGATAGAAATTTCCGCCTCTAATTCCCTCAGTCGTCGTTCGATTTGGTCTTCATTGTGAGAACTCATTCCTACTCCCCGGTTCGGAACAATGGCTTTGCTTTAGTTTACCCTTAGAAAAATCTCAAGTAGCTAAGGTATGATAAAAACTATGCAGAAATTTACACAGAAGAAGCGGTGTTTTGCATAAGTCCTAAGATATTCGATCGATCTCGCTGCACTGCGTCAATATGGTTAGGATGCAGAATGAAGACCATTTAGGAGTCAGACATGGAAACGCGACGCTTGGGCAACTCTGATGTGAATATCTCTCCCATCATTATGGGGACTTGGCAAGCTGGGAAAGCTATGTGGGTGGGGATTGAGGATTCCGAGACCGTCAAGGCGATGCGGGCGGCTTTTGAGGCGGGGATAACGACCATCGACACTGCCGAGGTTTACGGAAACGGTCACTCTGAGCAAATTGTGGCACAAGCGCTGTCAGATGTGCGCGATCGAGTTGTCTACGCTACCAAGGTTTTCGCCAATCATCTCAAGTATGACTTAGTAATTGAGGCGTGCGATCGCTCTCTGAAAAACCTTAAAACCGATTATATCGACCTCTATCAAATTCATTGGCCTTCCGGCGCTTTCAACAGCGAAATTGTACCGATTGAGGAAACTATGCGGGCGATGAACGATTTGAAACAGCAAGGCAAAATTCGTGCTATTGGCGTTTCTAATTTCTCCCGCGCTCAAATAGAAGAAGCCGCCCAGTACGGACGCATTGATAGCCTGCAACCGCCTTATTCTTTGTTCTGGCGTCAGGTGGAAAAAGATACTATGCCGTACTGCATTGAAAACAATATTTCTATCATTGCTTACTCTTCTCTGGCACAGGGATTGCTGACTGGCAAATTCGGTCTCGGTCACAAGTTCCAGGAAGGAGATAACCGCATCAAAAATAAGCTGTTTATGGGTGAGAATTACGAACGAGCGCAAGCAGCTTTAGATAAACTCCGTCCGATTGCAGAACGCCATCAATGTAAGCTTGCCCAACTAACTTTAGCTTGGTTGATTGCCCAACCGCAAACAAATGCGATCGTCGGTGCGCGTAACAGCGATCAATCGGTACAAAATGCCAAAGCAGCCGATGTCAAATTATCTGCTGACGAACTAGCACAAATCGACGCTATTGGGCGCACGGTTACCGATCCTTTGGATGACAGTCCGATTATGTGGGATTGGGGCTAGAAAAACCAATCTCAATTTCCTCAAGTTTAGCAACAAATTTAGGTTGGTTTTTGTTCCTCAATCTCACAGACATCTCCAAAAATTCTTGTGGGGTAGGCATCCTGCCTGCCTTTAAGATTATTTTGGAGGAGATGTCTAATCTACTTTCCCACAGAAGATAATTTTGCACAATGACGAGATGTTAGTAAAATTAAACTTCTGTAAACAGGGTTAAACTTAGGTAAATAGAGGCTTACACCATAAAATTACTGTGCTACTTTAATAACAGGACACGATAAATTCAAACTAAAACCCAAACCAAACAAACAGCTTAGATTTGTGTCCTACTGTCGAAGCTACCTTTGATTAACTCTTGTGCATAGCATAGCAAAAGTGGCAGAAAGCCCCATTTTGGGGGCAAAACCAAACCCAAGTCCGGAAAGACGCTACTATGCTAGAGTTAGAAAACTGACAAACTTTACTTTCTGACTTTCATTATTTGACAACTCTATCACTAAACTTGTACCGGGTCTAGTCATCTTGACTAGACCCAAAATGTTTTATAGATTTGTTTTTTTTGTTTGTTTTTGCAAATCTAACGCTTCGCTCCCTCCTCATGAAGGTTATTGGTTTCATAGCTTTCCCTGTCAGGCGTCTCGATATCGGAATGGCGATCGTTTTCGTAGCTTTCCGCGTCGGGTGTCTGGATTGGCGTTTCTACACCGATCGCTTTATTCTCCAGATCGTTCTTTAACTTAGACTCTGGTGACGAAACAACCTCAGACTTGACTGTAATATACTGCATTTGCTGTATTTGCTGTTCGGACGGCAGATCGATCGTTTGGTGGGGAAGACCGATGATCTCCGTCTCTACTGCTTCGGTCTGCTGTTGCCGTTTGCCACGCAAATTATCGAACACTTGCAGGGATCTGGCAACTAACGATTCTGTCCAGTATGTGAGTAGAGTATCCAAATCTCTTGATTCTAATGTGCTTGCTGCCGATTTGCTTAGCAGTAAATCGCTTTCAGCCGAATCGTCAGATTTTTCTGGCGATTGAGCGATTTGCTTTGGCATTTTCAACAATTGTTGCTGCCAATGGGAGGCACATTTTGACAGTTGCTGGAATTTAGCAGATGAGAAGTCGAGCGAACTCTCAACAGCGGCGTTCAATTTGGTATAAGCATCTTCAATGAAAGTGCGATCGGCTTTTTCAGCATAACTGTTTGACTGGGGTATCTGAAAGTACAGCGCTTGCAGTTCCTTTTTCAGTTGCTGAATTTCCGCTTGTAGATAGCTGTTATCCAAGTCGGAAGTAATCGCAGAAACTTGCTGAAGAAGTTCAACTTCGGCGGCGCTTTGCTTTAATTCTTCGATCTCGGCTGGCTGCGAGCGCTCCTCAAACGCTTCAGTCAACGATTGGAGGGTAGCTTGCATCTGTTGATTTTGTGCTTCTAACCGATCTAAGTTAGAGCGCGTAATTTCTTCTGTCTGAGCGATCGCTGCTTTAATTTCTTTGATCTGCGCTGCTACGTACCCAGTGTCAGAGCGTCCGTTTTGTGTCGGCAGTGCAGACAATTCATATTCTACATCGGATGTACTTTCTCTTTGCTCTGCTAAGCGCTCTGTAAACCTGTCGCCGATTTGAGATACTTTTGTTGCCAGTTGCTGTATTTGCTCTTCCAAGTAACTGGGATCGAAAGTTACTGGCTGTGGGGTAAAAGCAGCTAACTGCTCTTGCACTTCTGCGGCAATTTGTTTAACTTCTTGGATGCGCTCTAAATCCTGGCGCTGATTAAACGCTTCCGTTAATGAGGAAACGTTTGCTTGCAGTTCCCGAACTTGTCTTTCCAGGTAGCTGGGAACAACATTTGCCGATGCGTCTGCAAGCTGAGAAATACGCTGTTCGACTTCTGGGGACAACAGCATTTGTCTGAGTTCTTCGATGCGCTGTATTTCTTCCCGCTCTTTAAACGCCTCTGTTAATGAGGAGAGGTTGGTTTGCAGTTGCTGAATTTGCTGCTTAAAGTCTTGAAATTCCTCTTTCGTGAGGTTCTCGGAACCAATCTGCTTGCGATCGAGCAGTTCTGTTTTCAGTTCCTCTATCTTGCGATCTAAATACTCGCTGTCAAAACCTGGGGTAAGTTCGTCTATTTGCTTTGCTTGAGTGTCGCTCAGCGAAGCGCTCCCTTCGGGTTTTGTTGATATGGTGAGGTTGCCGATCGCTTGTTCCAGGCTATCAAACCGCTCTCGCAGCTGGCTGAGTTCTTCCTGGACGGGAGCGAGAATCAGCGGTTTAATCGGAGTCGAGAAACCTTGAAATGAGTCTCTTAAGCTTCCCATCTCTTCTGAGATTTCCCGATCTATTTGTCTGACGCGGGTTCCCATCTCAGATAAGACAGCCGCCATGTTCTGCTGTAATGTCTGCTCGAATCGGCGTCGGTTGATCAGGCTTAGGGAAAGGGCTAGAGTCAGGGGAGCAACCGAATATATCAGCTGCTGGGAAAAAACTGCAACTAACGTCCCTGCAACAGAACCCGCTACGGAAACGTACTCTGTTACCTCTAAGCCATTGGGCTCTGTAGTTTCTGTCATAAGCTGTTACGGGAAGTGTGCAAACCCAGTACTTTCAGGTCGGGGAATAAACGCGACACAGGCGCTTTTAACTGCTGTCCCCTTTGAGGGGAGAGTAGATCGCGATTTAAAAAATGTGGAAAGTTTCCACAAGTTAAATATATCAAGAAAAATCAAAATTTTGAATAATTATACCAACCGAAGACATCAGAGAGGACGTTCTTAATTCGACCAAACCCTTGATTCTCAATTCTTCTTCCCGTAACTCCTAACCCCTAGTCCCCAGCCATAGTTTCTGGAATTAGCTCGACTGCAAACACTTCGGCGAAGCTGGCTGCTACTTGCTGACGCACTCGGTCTTTATTAATTGTGGGAATAAATTCTGCTAAGCTGCCCACCGGTTTGTCGGAAATTCCGCAAGGTACTATTTGCTTAAAACCTTCCAGATCTGGACAAACGTTGAAAGCGAAGCCGTGCATGGTAATCCAACGGCTGACTTTGATGCCGATCGCAGCTACTTTCCGTCCTTCTAACCAAACGCCGGTAAAGCCGTCGAGCCGTTCCCCTGCCAATCCGTACTCAGCCAGCACTCGGATTAACACTTCTTCCAGCTGGCGCAGATACCAGTGCAAGTCTTGCCGATAATATCGCAAATTCAGGATCGGGTAGCCGACGAGTTGACCGGGACAGTGGTAGGTTACTTCGCCACCGCGCTCTATACGGTGTAGCTCGCAGTTACTTCGCTCCGGAGCGAATTTGAGAAATTCCAGACTGGCTCCTTGTCCGAGCGTGTACACGGGGGGATGTTCCAACAATATGAGGACATCTTCCAGCTTGGGGTTGTCTCGCCGTTCTGCCAGGAGCGATCGCTGCCACTCCCAAGCTGCTGAATAATCTGTGATTCCCCGATCGTATAACCGACAAAAACGGGGTTTTTGCTGCTTATTCCACGCCAACCAATCATTATTACTCGAAATCACCACAAAAATCAAGAGTATTTTACGTTAAATTTCGTTCAAAATCCGGTCAGGGAAATCAAGAAATGTCAACAGATGCAAAAGATTTTAAAGAGTAGCCAAAGGGCTATGTACTCCAGAATACAAAATGCTAGTGTTTTATGTATAACCTCAATGTGAATAGGAGGAAGCCTGTTTAGCAAGAAAAAGCCCACAAATTTGAGATGGCGATCGCCCACCTTCCTTTCAAAGCCAGCATAGTTGGTGGCATCGTCCGAGAAACTTACTGTAGAGGTGTGGGCGTAGGCTCAAGTCAGAGTGCGATAAAGTGGGGCCATTTTGCATTATGCAAGCAGTTTGACAAGAGATAAACTCCGAAAAGTTTCGGCATCCTTACGATATGATAAAATATGCAATATCTCGGCGTTGCAACACCCCCAGACACATAAATTACGTTCCTGGAAAGCAGCGATGTCGGCTTAGCTTTCCTTTCAGACCAAAGGTAGACGCAGGCTAAAAATATGCCTGCTAGTAGATAGAGTATTCAGCGGGAGAATTGAATATGAAGCTTGTGATTCATGGCAAAAATATTGAAATCACCGATGCAATTCGTGAGTACGTACACCAAAAAATTGAAAAAGCAGCAAGTCACTTTCTAAATGTAACCAATGAGATTGATGTGCATCTATCAGTAGCTCGCAATCCCAGGGTAAATTCTAAGCAGACTGCTGAAGTGACTATCTATGCAAATGGTGCGGTGATTCGTGCAGAAGAAGGAAGTGAAAGTTTATATGCCAGTATAGACTTAGTTGCTGATAAAATAGCCCGCAAACTGCGTAAGTACAAAGAAAAACGGCTAGATAAGAAGACTCAAGCCCAGCGCAAAACTAGCGAGGTAGTAGAACAAGCGCCAGTGGCAGTGGATTTGATCGGCGATCGCACTGTGGAACTTCCCACTGAAGTCGTGCGTACCAAATATTTTGCCATGCCGCCCATGACTATTGAAGAAGCCTTAGAACAGTTACAGCTAGTGGATCACGATTTTTATATGTTCCGCAATGCGGAAACCGGCGAAATTAACGTGATTTACGAACGCAATCACGGCGGTTATGGTGTAATTCAGCCGCGTAATGGCAATGGGCATACCGGCAAAAATGGTAAGGCAGCCCACACCAATCCTGTACCGGAGAAGTTAAACCTCCAGAAGACTTAAAAGCAAGCTTGAAACCAGTTAGTGATAAGCAGTTAGCTATCTGCTAACTGCTTATCAAAATACAGCTTCTAGTGCTGGTAATTTCAGGTTTTTAAGCATAGATTCGTAGTCGTAAAGTACCTCAATTGGATTGGGCAATTGTGGCGGAGGTAACGGTTCTGGCTGGGAACGAAAATAGCGGGCTAAATCTAAAATTGCCTCCCCAGCCGCAAAAATATCTCCAATAGGAACAAGACGACCCAAAGGCCAACTCTCTAACCATTCATTGACTACCTCTCGCGAACCTGGGTTATCGTAGGCTACTATACCTTTGCCTGCGGCGATCGCTTCTTGCAGGACGCGAGGTCGTCCCTCATTATCGGAGCAAAGCAGAACGGTTTCTGCATTATTCATACAATCGAGTACCTGTTGCCGAGATACGCTACCTTTTAGCACAATTCGTTCTTCTAAACCGTAACTTTTGATGCGATGCAACATCTCCGCACGATCGGGGCCATCTCCGCACACCGTAAGATGGACATTGACTCCGGCAAGTGAGAGATTTCGCACAATTTCCACTGCATCCAACGGCCTTTTCCTGGCTTTGAGTTGAGCCGCCATCAGCAAACGAATCGGTTCTTTTGCAATTTGCTGATAGTTGGAAGTGGGGTGAAAAGGAGGAAGATTGGTGCTGGGATTGAAGGGAGGAAGATTAATTGGGTTGGGCAAGAAAACGGTATTGGTGACACCAACTACACGTTCGATCGATTCGGCAAGATGGCGAGCTATACAAACAATTTTATCGCAGCCTTGGTAAAGGTTGAGCAGTTGCCGTCTGAGTTGAGGATCGATGGGATCGCTAGAAGCGAGGCGGTTGATATAAGCTCCCCGACAAATCAATATGACAGGTTTGTCGTGATGAACGCGACGGATAGCGGGAAGATGCCACAAAAACGATTCGCGACCGAGAATGACAAAATCGAAAGGGCCATGAATTTGATAGGCTATTTGAACTTCGCGATCGATATCTGATAATGCTTGACTCGTAATACTCAAGTCGTTAGGAAAGTCAGCCTGAATCCAGATTAATCCAGGATATTGCGCCAAATTATTTGGCACTTTGTAGGGGGCGATCTGCAAAACTTCATGCCCGATGTTGCGTAATCCGCAGGCAAGTTCCTGACTGGAGTGAGCTGACCCGCCTCCGTGCGGTGGGTGGACACTTAGTAACAGAATTTTCATATTTTTGATACTTCTTTCTTGTTTTTTTGTAGATTCGATACCCAGTATTACTGGCAGACGGGATGCCGGGGAACCCTTGCCGGAAGCGTAACTTGGCTTTTCCATAGGGTAGCGATCGGGCATCTCGAATCGCAACTTCGATCGATATACCTGCTTACACAAATCAGCGAAAATTACGATTTTTCACCAATTCAATTGGGCAGAAATGGGGAGCTTAGCAAGCGAGGCGGCAAGAAACCTGTTTAGATTTTAACCAAACTTTTAACGACCGCCCATTTCTATCTCTATCTAAAGAGAGAAGATAAATTAAACAACTTCTTGTAATTTATACGTCTTATGTATAGTTGTCAAGGCAATTTCCGAAAAGTTTTAAACAGGGCTTAGGCTTTTCTGGTAATTTGAAGTGCTATGGTTTTTGGGGTAATTCCTGAATTACCCCAAAAAATACAGTATGCCAAGCAATGCCAGCGCAAATTGTAGTAAAGCAAACCAAATAAGGAATAGCAGTAGAATAATCCCGTTTTTAGCAACTTATGGCCGAAAAATAGCCACACCCAAGTTCTGAAAGTGTGTAGCAAAGTTTTTGTCGATGCTAACGGCTAAAAAAAGGGCTTGTGAGTTATATACTTCTCAACAAGCCCTGCAATTTGAATGTTTTATGAGTTGTAAATGTAAGCTTGTCTCAAGCGCCTGATCATTTCTCTTCGCACTTCGTTGTTGACGCGGTAGCCTCGCTCCCAATGTTCTAACTTGATATTGTCAACGTAGTATTTTACGGTAAATTCCATACCGCCACCAGTGATGTTATCCAGTCGAACCTTCGGCTCTTTCCAAGCATTTTTGGACTCTTTGAAGTTCTCTCGCAACCACTCTACAAACTTTACTGCGTAATCATCCAACCTGGTTTCATCTCCGCCGGGGTTGGCCATTTTTTGATAAAGTTTGTTCATTTTGGTCTTCAGAACTTCAATTTTTTGTTCCCATTCCTCTGGTAAAATCAAGCGATCTTCCGCTACCAAGTCTGGGTCTTTTAACCAGGCTTCGTACCAGGTTCTAATCAATCCGATCAGCGATGTTTTCAGAGCAGGTTCTTGTTGTTCCTCTAGTCGAGAGCGCACCCGCTTGCCTTTGCGTTCTGTTACTACTCGTAAGCCAACCAAGTTCACCACATCTAAGTATTCTTTCAGAACTACTTTGAGCTCGTCCAGATCCAATCCGCCTCTTTCAAGACTTTTGATTTTGTTAACCAAATCCTCTACTTCTTCTTCAATTTTTTGCAGTTGTTTGTTCACATCAATTTCTGCCAACACGCGGATGCGTCCGGCTTCCTTTTTGGAAAGCTTACCTGGCTGTGCTTCATCCCAAACATAAAATTTGTCTAAAAATTGCAGCTTCTCCTCAAGAGTACCCAATGTATCTGGATGTCCGAGCACAATTTCTTTCAAGATTTTTGTGGCGGCAACCGGGTCGGCATCTACTCGGACTCCGATTTTGATTGAATAAGCGTAGTGAGGAGTAGGACGACTGAGGTTAATGATGTCTTGATTTCCCAAAGACGAATTTGGCACATACACTTCGCAGTGGGTATCGATCATGTAGAGTTTGGTGACGCGGATGCCGATATTTTTGATGACTGCTAGTGACCCGTTCGCGGAGATGACATCGCCAAATTGAAAGGGCGTATCGACTAACAAAACTAACCCGCTGAAGAAGTTTGCTAAAATATCTTTGACCGCTAAACCAATTACAACGGTAATACTGCCTACCGCTAAGCCGATTCCTGTGAGGTCAACCCCTAATGTTTGCAAGAAAAGGGAGAAACCGAGCAGGTAAGCTAGGACGGGGATAGTGCGATCGAGGATAGGTATTAATACGTCGTCCCAGACCGCCTCAGTTTTGCGGGCATAGGCTTTCAAGTAATAGACGACAACTTGAGTAAATAACTGAGAAATCCAGTGAGTAACGCACAGGATCAGGAATCCGTCGATTGTTTTTTCCAGCCAACCCAGAATTCCTTCGCCGCTCAATTGCTCAAATGCAATTTTTAAGCTGAGCAGTATGAAAATGACTAGAACTGGACCGCGAGAAACACTCAAGCTGACGAGGGCTGCATCGTTTTCCATTTGGCGAAACAACGCTCGCAGCACGTAAAAGAGCAATATGTACAGTACAAAAGCTACAATTCCCCCCCCGATCAATACGATGAGGAAAAAGGCAAAGTTATTTGGTAGAGATGGTAAAAATCCCGGGAGCGCGGTTGCAAAGCTTAAAATAGGAACCATTGGTGCCTGCCTCAAATATTTAGCTGTTAGTGTCAGTGAATGCAGTACCCAGTTTGGGTACGCTCAAGCAATGTCATCACAATCTATAACACGGCCTAACTCTCCGGTAGTATTCTATCAACGATATGCCTTTCTTTACCACTACTCGCGTAAAATATCACCCTCTTTAGGGAAGAAATTATTAAAAAATTCTAACTTGCTGTGGGGTTGACTGGAACGATTAGCTGGACAATTTATAGTAATGTGATTTTAAGGGCCTTGGCTCTCATCCGGGATCGAAAAAGCGGTTTCAAGCCTCCCATTTCAAGGGTAATCTTCAAAAATTTTTTCCGAATTTCAAGCTTTGTCTGCTCATTGCCCAGCCAATCCAAAATCCTTGCATAGGGTGAGAACTTGCAAGCAGTCGATGACTGAGTTAAAGATTGAAAAGATTTTGCAGCCGCTTTCTCACCCAAGCCACAGGGTTTTGGTCGTCTTCTGCTGTATCGACCAAACCCATTTCTCGTAGCTGTTTTTGTCTAGCCGTTAGTTCTTCTTGATGGTTCCCTAATGCTTTAACGATCTCCTCGAATAACTCAGGATGTTCTTGTAAAAGTTGTTGGAAACCAGCTTTGTTTATAGCGAATAAAATGGTTTCTTCTATGGCCCTTACAGTCGCAGTGCGCGGAATTCCAAGCATCAAAGCCAGCTCTCCAAAGAATTGACCCACAGTCAGGTTGACAAGGTGTTTGTTAATTTTTTCCACAAAAACTTCTACAGTTCCTTCCAAAATGATAAAAAACGCATCTCCTGGGTCGTTTTCGCGAAATAAAATTTGGGATGGCACCAAGCGTTGCCGATAACCAGCTTCAATGAATTGCCGCAGTTCTAAGTCGTTAAGATTTTGAAAATATACTATTTGGCGCAATAAATCGTGGAGAGGCAATTGCTTGGCTGGAATAGGCGCTATCTGTAAAGCTGAATCGCCACTTGCAGTAATATCCGTTTCTTTTTTTGGGTCGATTTTCGTTGAGCTTTGTTTCTGCAACAAGGGTGCGAAAACCTCTGGATTTTGGAACCACAAATTTCTGTCGTCCGTGGGAAATTTAATGCCATTTTCACGGAAATTGTATTCAATGGCAAAATTCAAAGAACTTTTAATTAATTCTATTTTATTGGGTTTGTCAAGCCAAGCTAAAAGTTCAAATTTAAAGCCCTGTCCGGTAAAACCTACAAACAGCACTCTGGGATTGGGGTTGTATAAAATTGCCGATTCCATATAAGCAGCGCTTAAAAGTGATTCAGTCACTAGCAGGGGATCGTTATCATCGGCTACTACTACGGGTATCCGGAGACAGCAGTAGGAGCTATCGTAGCTCCAGTTAACAATTTTGTTGCCAATCATGCTGCTGTTGGGAACAATCACCGAGCTATCATCATTGGTATTGATGATAGTTGAACGAATAGATATTTTCTTGACTGTTCCCGTGATATTTTCTAGTTCAATATAGTCTCCCACCTTGATCGGTCGATCGACCAATAATGTCAAACCGCTGACAAAGTTGGTGGTTAAATCTTGGACGCCGAAGCCCAGCCCCACTCCTAAACCTCCGGCTAATACGGCTAGAGAAGCCAGGTTAAAACCAATGCTTTGTAATACGATCAGGATGCCTAAAGCTGCTGTTGCGTAACGAACGATTACGGCGATCGCTTCCCGGTTTCCCTCGTCAATTCCCATTCTGACCAGCAGCCGCTCTTTCAGGAAATTACTAAGAGCCTTAGAAGTAAAAATAGCTATTAATAGCGATATTACCAGTACAAATATTGAACTAATCGATACAGAATAATCTCCCAGTTTAAACAAACTAGCTGTGAACAGGTTAAATAATTGGGTTAAGATTTCTTGCGTTAGCCAGTCCATTTTTTTCAGTTACTGCTATGTTTGGCAAAATGAGTATCCTTAGATACAACAATACCTAAAATCCTGTGTGTATCAACCTTTAAGGTTAATATACCTAAAACGTAGAATATCACTAATTACGGAACAGACTGCAAGCAAGGTTTATAAAATTTTATACAAGCTCTAGTGAATTTTATAGAAGCTCTAGTTAAAATGATTTAACCTATAACTGTAAAAAACCAAAAGCGCGATCGGAAGTAACTTAACTCAAGCTATGGCAAAATATACTTTGTTAACAGTTGCTTTTTGGAGCTAATTTGGCCTTAAAAGCACCGATGAGTTTGAGTAAGTTAACACAAGCAGAATATTTTGTCAATAGTGGAAACTTAAAAGAGCGGCTCATACCTCTATCTGAGGCGATCGAGCAGAGCCAGAATATATTCAAAGCTACTCTGCTAAACAGTTGCGGAACAAGGGATAATTAATCATCGGGCAAATAAAAGCTATGCGAACAAACCTCAAAAAGTTTCTTTGGCAATGGCGGGGCATATTAATCGCTGCTCCTAGCGTCACGATAATAGTGCTGCTTATGCGCTCGATCGGATTTTTACAAATATTCGAGTTGACATTGCTGGATCGATTTTTTATCCTGCGTCCCAGAGAAGCAGTTGACGATCGCATAATTATCGTGGATATCACGGAAGCCGATGTCCGCAAAGTCAAACTATGGCCAATGCCTGATGCTGTTCTGGCTAAATTGCTGGGTAATATTAAGGCACAGCAACCTAGAGCGATTGGCCTCGATTTGTATCGAGATTTGCAAGTACCCCCAGACTACGAGAATCTGGTGAACTTGTTTAAGACTTCACCCGATTTACTGAAGCAAGAAAAGCCTGTGGAACCGGGTTATCAGGCGTTACGCAATCTGTATGCGAGTACGCCTAATCTCTTTGGCGTCAGGAAAGTCGCCGGTAATATTGAGCAGGACACAGTTAGCGCACCGCCAGGATTAAAATATCCCGACCAAGTTGCCGCCAACGATTTCCCGTGGGATGGAGATGGCGTAATTCGCCGATTTTATTTAACTGTGCCAGTCACGAAGGATCGAGCTTTATACGAGAACGAAGCAACTTTAGACGGATTGGGAGTAAAGCTAGCTTTAACATATCTGAACAAGGAAGGCATTAAGCCAGAGATTCTGGATGGATCGCAGCAGAAATACAAGCTGGGTAAGGCTGTACTTGTTCCTTTTAATGGTAATGATGGCAGCTATATTAATGCAGAAGATAAAGGCTACCAAATTTTCTTAAACTATCGCGGGCCTGCGGGGACTTTTCCCCGCATCACGATGACAGAAGTGCTGGAAAACAAAATTCCACCCCAGCTGATGCGCGATCGCATAGCATTAATTGGTGCCAGCGCTCGCAGTCTCAACGACCTCTTCTACACACCCTACAGCATCGCTCAATTCGGATCTCTACAACAAATGCCGGGAGTAGAAATCCACGCCAATATAGCCAGTCACCTTTTGAGCGCGGCGATTGACGGTCGGAGTGCCATCCAATCTTGGAGCGAACCCCTTGAGTGGCTGTGGATTTTAGCTTGGGCGGTAGTAGGCGCTGCATTGGCTTGGGTACAGCGAGATATGGGAGTCACGAAAAAAGAAGTCCTCCTCCTATCTACTGGCTTTGTAGTTGCTGGCGGCAGTCTGATCGGTGGCAGTTTTTTAGCATTTATAAATGGCTGGTGGATTCCCGTAATTCCCTCGCTTTTGGCAATGGGAGGTTCTGTTGTAGCTATCACCGCTTATGTTGCTAAAACCGCCAAAGATATTCGCAAAACTTTCGGTCGCTATCTCACCGATGATGTGGTCGCCAATCTATTAGAAAATCCCACCGGAGCTAAACTCGGCGGCGAACGGCGAAAAATTACCATATTAACTTCGGATTTACGAGGATTCACAGCCACATCCGAACGATTGCCTCCGGAAGAAGTAGTTAAAATTCTCAACATTTATTTGGGATATATGGCTGATGTCATTACCGAATATAAGGGTACCATTGATGAATTTATGGGCGATGGCATTTTAGTTTTATTTGGTGCCCCCACAGGTAGAGAAGATGATGCGGAAAGAGCAATTGCTTGTGCTATTGCTATGCAGTCGGCGATGATTCCCGTTAACGAAGAGATGAACAAGTTAGGTGTATCGCCCTTAAAAATGGGGATCGGGATCAACACTGGCGAAGTAGTTGTGGGCAATATCGGTTCAACCAAACGCACTAAGTATGGTGTGGTTGGCTCTCAGGTGAATTTGACTTATCGCATCGAATCGTATACCACAGAAGGTCAAATTCTCATATCTCAATCAACCTTGGATGCAGTTAAAGCCAAACTGAGAATCGACGGCAAAAAGCAGGTACAACCGAAAGGAGTTAAAGAGCCGATTACTATCTACGATATTGGGGGGATCGACGAACCGTATAACCTCTATTTAAATAAACAGGAAGAACTATACTTTTCCCTTTCTGAAAAAATCTCCCTGCAATATGCTGTCCTGGATGGCAAGCACGTCAGCGACTCTATGTTAAGCGGCTGTTTGGTAGAGCTTTCGGCTAAGGGAGGAAAGATAACTTGTGAAAGTGGGATTCCTCCTTTAACGAATATCAAACTGAACTTTTTAATAGCAGATGAGTCAGGCAAACCTAGTGAAGATGTCTATGCCAAAGTTATAGAGAAGAAGTCAGATAGCGGCGGTTTTTACATTTATTTTTCGGCAATGCCGCCAGAGATAGAAAAGATGATTGAGAATCTCTATAAATCGATTTCTTCTGGCCATTGATAGAGCGATCGCTCATCCCAATTTATAGGTGGGCTAAGGTGGGCATTGTCCACCCTACTGGTAATCTTGTGCCGGAACGAGTCGCCAATTAGTATTTCCTTCTATTTCCAAAACTTGCTGGTGAAATGCTAACAAGCTGGGACGATGACCGACACTAATCAAAGTTGTACCGTTCGCTTGCAAATGTTGATAAAGAAGTCGCTCGTTTTTGACATCCAAAGCGCTGGTCGATTCATCTAAAATGGCATAGCGCGGTTTTGTCAGCAGCAGTCGCGCAAATGCCAAACGCTGTTGTTCTCCCAAGGATAAAATATTTGCCCAGTCTAATTCAATATCAAAACCACCAACTCTTTCCGGTAACTCAGCTAAATTTACCATCTTCAAAACTTCATAAAGTCGATCGTCTGGAATATGACGATCGGTGTTGGGATACAATAGCTGTAGTCGCAGGGAACCCAAAAGCATATAAGGTCGCTGGGGTAAGAATAACATTTCTTCCAGTTGCGGTCGCACCAAACGCCCGGTACCAGCAGTCCACAAACCGGCGATCGCTCTCAATAAAGAACTCTTTCCCGAACCGCTTTGCCCCATAATTAACAACCCTTCACCCGGTTGTAGCGCAACTGAAACATCTCTGACTAAAAGCTTTTCTTGCTTTGGGGTAAACAAAGTAATATGTTCCAAAGACACCTGAGAATCGACAACTGTATCGATCGAAGTAGCGCCAGAAAGGGAAGAATGGGGTGCTGATAAAGTTTCTTCAAAAGTTGTTAAGCGATGCACTCCAGCGGCAAAAGCGCTGAGATTATCAAAGTTATTTACTATGATTGACAATGACTCTAAAACATTTTTAAAAGCCTTAATTGATTGCAGGATAACTCCAAACTGAACTTGTCCGGCAAAATACATAGGAGCCACAATTAAAGCTGGTATGGCATTATCGATATTGTTATAACCTCTGGTAATAAATTCTAGATTTCGTTGCCAATTAATGATGCGATCGAAGTTGCTGTAAACTTTATTAAAACGCTCTTTAACTTGCCCTAACTCTTGAGCTTCACCCCGATAAAAAGCGATCGATTCGGCATTTTCTCGCACATGAATTAAGCCAAAACGAAAGTCAGCTTCTCGTTTGAGTTGAATAAAGTTTAATTTTATTAATACCCTCATTCCCAAAACTACGATCGCAGTACCCAAACCGGAGTATAGGATGACTACAGTCACCAGGGTAGGAGAAATAGACCAAAGAACGCCGATAAAAAGAATCAGGTCAAAACCCTCACCTATGATAATCAATAAAAATGTGAGAGCGCCCTTGGTAAAGGATTTGATATCTTCGGAAATTCGCTGGTCTGGGTTGTCAACTTTGTTGTTATGTTCGATTTCGTAGTAAGCGCGATCGCGGAAATATTTATTGAGAAAATTATCGGTCATCCACCTGCGCCAGTGCAAACCTAATTTTTCTTCTACATATCGGCGTGCTGTCTGTATGGGGGTAGCTAAGACAAACATACAGAAGTAGACGGATAATACTTGAAAAAATGTTTCAACTTGCTTTTCAGAAATCGCGGTCATAAAGTCTCTTTCCAGATAAATTCTGTATACCTGAATTAGACTGACCGCTATTCTCAAAACCACCAACGCTAACAGCAATGCGATCGCTCTCTTTTTTTCTGGCGAAACCCAGTAAGGTTTGGCGATGACCCACAACTGTTGCCAAAAGTTTCTATCAAGCAGATTCAAATTATCCGCTCTATTCATAATATTAACTTTAATTCCACTGTAACTCTTCGTTCTCTTTGCCCGCTATTTCTTGAAACAAACTTTGAATAGCTGGATCTAGTTCCTGCTTCCAGCGATCGTCTAACTTAATTCCCAGGTTATGATTCCGGTAATAATCGATCTTCCAGTTAGAACTATTGACAAAAGCTTCTTTTCCCTTCTCTCCTTGTCCTTTGGCAACTAAAATAAGAGTACCGTCATTTCCACCCAGCGGATGATGTTCGTGCTGGTAGAAATTCAGCATATCTGGCTGATAATCTATTTCTAGGAATTTACAGATATTGCCAACGACTAATTCTGGATTTGTTGCTAGTTCTTCATAACGAATTTTCATTTTTTTGTTTTCAAATCGAGCGAACAAATCATTGCTTCTTTGCATCTTGGCAACCCACTTCTCAATTAATCCTTTAATATCTCTTTCCGGATACCTTTTTATATAGGAATTAATCGACGCTCTGCCATCTCTTTGCATTAAAATCAAAAAAGGCTGTACCGAAGAGTTTCTCACAGTTACCAGCTGCTGTTCTATCCAAGGCCCGTTCTTTGTCGAGTCTATGATGAAGGATTTCTGCGTCTTGTCCGATATTTCTTCGTACAGCTTTGGGCTGTATTCAATATTGCTCCAGATCGAGCATTCTGGGCCGCATATTTTGCAAACGCCCTTACCATAAGGCTTATTTGCTTCTTGTAAAATTCTAGTATTTTCCGTTTCTCCACAAAAAAAACCATTTGAGTGACTGCCCAAAATCAGTCCCAGTAGAGTTGTGCCTGAGTGACCTACACCAGTGATAAAACAGACTTTCATACTATTGTTCAAAAAATACCTCCGGCAATTTATTACTTGGATAGAGCTTGCACTTCGTTTTTAAGTTCGTCAATAAATTTTCTCATATGCAAGATTTTCGGCATAGCCTCTTCCTCAGTCCAAACATCAAGATATTTTTCGTATCTGATGTTGTATTCTGGGGGCAGTACATAGATTTGCAGGTCACTTTCCCATAGCAATTCTCTTAGAGTTAACTGATCTTTTCCGAGATTTGCTTCATGAAAAGCTGTTTTCCAGCTTTCCAAAAACTTTATCACCTTCTCTGTTTTTCGATAAAGAATAATGCCGCCGTTCAACTGCGGAAAAGCCGTAGAAAATTCCCGACGCCATTGCCTTTGACTTTTAGGGCCCGATCTTCTGTGGGCATGACTCATTGCGATGTCGAATCGATCGAGCAACTCGAACATTTCTGTTATATCGCTGACTACCCTGGTATCGGCGTCTAAATAGAGAGTTCTCTGAAAGGGAGTTTCGGGCAAATAATCCACCTTCGATCGACGATGGGGATTGACAATTTGCCCTATCGAGTCGAACACTCCAGATTCTGTACATAGATCGGGCAGATCGGCCCAAATGTGTATTTTGATGCGATCGCCCATGTATTCCCTAGCACTTTTGGCGCTGAGGATGGCAGCTTTTACATACACATCTTTTGTCGCTATGTAAACGAGACCGCAATCATCGGATGCGAATGTTTCGCTCTGCTTGAAGGTACTGCTATCTGGCGATATCTGTTTTTCCACCCTATTGTTCTCCTTTTTGTACTCTCTAAAATTTGGATTTTCTCAATCTTTGTTGAGCCGATCGCACTCCTTTCAAATCAGTTAAACCTCGCCCAAAAAATCATTTTCAGCTTACATATACAAGCTCAGAATTTGCTTCCGTTTCACTTTTTTGAGGGAATTGCAGAGCGTGCAATTGAGCGTACCTGCCGCTTCGATCCAGTAACTCTGTATGAGTTCCACTTTCTACGATCCGTCCTTGTTCCATTACAACAATCAAATCGGCATTTTGGATAGTGGAAAGGCGGTGTGCAATTACCAAGCTTGTGCGATTTTTAAATAACCTTTCCAAAGATTCTTGAATCAAATTTTCTGATTCTGTATCCAGAGCCGAAGTTGCTTCATCCAGTACAATGAAGCGAGTATTCTTCAACAAAACTCTGGCAATAGCCAAACGCTGTCTTTGTCCCCCCGATAGTCTCACTCCCCGTTCGCCAATTATAGAATTATACCCTTCTGGGAAGCTCATAATAAACTGGTGAGCGTTAGCTGCTTTCGCTGCTTCCACAATCTCTTCTTCAGTCGCGTCTAACTTACCGTAAGCAATATTATCGCGCACCGTACCGTACAAAAGAAAAGTTTCTTGAGAAACTATACCGATTTGCTCCCGCAGCGATTCTACAGTTAAATCTCGCAGGTCGTATTCATCAAGCAAAATCCGTCCCTTTGTCGGGTCGTAAAAGCGAGCCGCTAGTTTGGCAACCGTGCTTTTTCCCGCACCGGAAGAACCAACTAAAGCGACAGTCGTCCCCGGTTTAATTTCTAAATTAAAGTCGTGCAGGATAGCCTCTCGTTTATTGTAGGCAAACTCCACATTTTCAAACTTCATTCTCCCCAAAACGGAAGTAATAGTAACCGCTTCTTCTTTTTCGACTACCTCCGGTTGGGTATCCATAATTTCAAAAACTCGCTCTGCCGCTACTAGAGCTAGTTGCAGGAGATTCATTAGTTTAGTGGAACGTTTGATCGGTTGAGTAACTAAATTAATGTATCCCAGGAAAGCTGCCAACTCCCCAATTGTGATCCGACCGACCATCACTTCCCAAGCGCCGAATACCAGCACGACAACGTTACTGAGGTTATTTAAAATATCGATAATTGGAAAGAACAAAGACCACAAGCGAACGGCACGAATATTTGCTTCCATGTAGCTGCGACTCTGTTCGGAAAACCGATCGATTTCATACTTTTCATTGCCGAAAGATTTGATAACGTTAATATTTGTTATGGTGTCTTGGATTTGATTGTTTACTGCTGCTGCTTGTTGCTGGACATCTCGGTAAGCACCTCGCAGCACTTTGGCAAAAAGCTGATTGAGATAAATCATCAACGGCCAAGTAATCAGCAGTAGCAGCGTCATTTGCCAATCGGCGGTAAAAAGATAGGCAACAATCACCACAAACGTGAAAATGTCGGCGAATATGTCGGCTATGTCGTTGTTCACTAAGTTGCCGATCGCATTCACATCTTGAGACAATCGCGACATCAGATCCCCTGTCCGCTGATTGTCAAAGAAACTGATGGAGAGCTTTTGGATGTGTCTGTATAGGTCGTTCCTGATGCTGTCGATCGTCCTTTGTCCGAACAGCGACATCATGTAACTGCGTAAGAAATTGAGAATCCCTACCAGCAGAGAAATCGAGACGATCGCACCTGCTACCCAAGGCAAAGCTTTAAAATCTTTGGTGGGAATAATATAGTCGATCGTGTAGCGAGTAATCTGCGGAATCAACACCTGAACGCAAGAAAGGCCAAAAATTACTAACAAAGCCACAAAGAACGGCAACTTGTTCTGCCAAACGTAGCTGAATAGGCGTCCGATTAACTGAGTGAACGATGCTCTTGTCTGTAATTTATCTGGTTCTTCTTTGGCTATTTTAAGAATTATGTTTGCTTTCACTTTTTTTCCTCTTGCGGATTTAAAACTAAAGGTCGCCTATATCTTTCATCTATACATAATTATTCACTAAATTTTTTACGAGCTGGCTCTTTCTACAGATACAATCATCTTTTTTCAAGAATATTTTGTATATTTTGATTCATAAAATACTAGGGATTTTACGTACATCTTTAGTAAGATTAGCGTAATGATTCTGAAATTTTCAAGAGGAAAATTATGAAAAATTCTTTACAGCTAATCTCAGCAATATTCGGGATGCCTTTGGTTGTCGGTGTCACCTGTCAGTTGGGGATGGGGAGCGATCGCATCTGAAATAGATGGAACTGCCAATAGCATAAAACCACTAGAAACACAAGTATTCCAGGTATTACCTACCACTGTTTCCGGTAACACCACTTTAGATCGAATTCAACAATATAGCAAAGACAGCCAGACCAACAGACGATCGACCGGGATTGTCAATTGTCCGTTATGGTTGTGATTTACTACTACCCACTACCCACTGGCATTAAAATTATTATTCTTTGTCCTGACCCAATTATGTCAAACCACCACAGCCATCACAGCCACGAACCAGCAAATTATAACCGCGCCTTCGCGATCGGCATCGCCCTCAACGCCGGCTTTGTCATCTGCGAAGCCGTTTTTGGCATTTTCAGTCACTCCCTAGCCCTGCTAGCCGATGCAGGCCACAATCTCAGCGATGTTTTGGGACTGCTGCTAGCTTGGGGAGCTGCTATTCTCACCCGTCGCCCCACCACCCCCCGTTACACCTATGGCTGGCGTCGTTCTTCAATTTTGGCAGCTTTATTAAATGCGATTTTCCTCCTTATTGCCACAGGTGCGATCGCTTGGGAAGCCATCCAACGCTTAATTCAACCCACCCCGGTAACAGGCGGTGTCGTCATCGGAGTCGCAGCTGTGGGAATTGCCATCAATACAGCAACTGCCTTACTTTTCGCATCCGGACGGAAGGGAGATTTGAATATTCGCGCCGCTTTTTGGCATATGGCTGGCGATGCTTTAGTATCTGTTGGCGTTGTACTCGCTGGGATCGCCATTTTGTCAACTGGTTGGTTGTGGTTCGATCCAGTTGTGAGCTTAATTATCGTTATAGTTATTGTCGTCGGTACTTGGGAACTGTTCAAAGATTCGCTTAATTTAGCGTTAGATGCCGTACCGGAAGGTATCGAACCCCTAGCTGTACAAACTTACTTATCTGAACTCGCCGATGTAACTCAAGTTCACGACCTCCACATCTGGGGTATGAGTACAACAGAAATTGCACTAACCGCTCATTTGGTGATGCCGGAAGGACACCCAGGCGATGATTTTTTAGCACGGATAGCCCAAGAGCTTCACGATCGATTTGCGATCGAACACGTTACCCTCCAGATAGAAACTGGCAGTGGCGCGAGCCTCTGTCCGCAGATAGATTGTTCTAATTGATGTCAGTAAAAATCAACCCTCGTATTGTCATACGCAGCCAGATTCCTCACTAAGTAAAAGTCAGTAAATTGTATAGCCCGATACTCAGTAATATTTCTGCCCATAGCTGGGTCTGGCTGAGTGCAAGGACTTATCGCAGTTTGTGGATGAGTGAGGTGCATAATTTTTTCTACTTCCGGACTCCCTCCCACAATAACGAGGGTAATCGAAGCGGATTTGGGATACATCGGTGCGATCGTTTTCCAATATAACTCTCAGTCAGATCGCATCCAGTTTTAAAATTGATGAGCGTAAAATTTATCCCCGTACTGCCTTTCGTTAAATACAGACTCTACAAAAGTACTATCTCAATATTTACACAGAGCCATTTTCAAAACCCTTTAAGTGCATTTATCAATTTACATAACAAAAAAGATAAGTTAAAAATTAAATAAAAAGCGCGTTTATTAAACTGGCTCAATCAGCAGACTAAGGGAAGGGAAGGGAAAATGAAAGCACACTTTTTCAAAGCAGTAAGTGCTGTGACAGCATTAACAGCAGTTATGGCAACTACCGACATTGCTAAGGCAGCTAGCTTTACTTGCTCCACCATCGATGGTGCAGGTCATGATGCCACTCGCATCTGCTCTACTTCCTTAGCTCCCAGTCTCACAGATATCATCGACGAATCTCTTTTTTTGCCACAATTCAATTCATCAGAACTAGGCACACTCAATAGTGTAAGCCTCGAATTTACAGGCTTGCTTGAAGGAGGTGCTGGTTTTGAAAGTAAAGATGCAAAGTCAACTAGCATCACAGTGGAGTTGGGCGGTTTGCTCACATTAAAAGACTTAAATGGGCAGTCTTTATTTGAATTGAATCCCAAAAAATTATACAATTATAGCGTCACAAAGTACGATGGTATAATAAATTTTGCTGGCACTTCCGGAAAGACGATCGACGGAGTAACAGCCCAACAAACCGGACAAAAAATTTTCACTGGTAGCCAATTATCTACCTTTATTGGTACGGCAAACATAGAATATTTGTTTTCAGCCGAAGCCAAATCGAAAGTTACAGGAACCGGCAACATCATTTCCTATGTCGATACATTTGCAGGTTCGGATTTGAAAGTATCTTATCAGTACACCCGCAAAGTTCCCGAACCCTCTGTTATATTCGGACTTGGTGCAGCCGTCATACTTGCAATCCTAGTGGAAAGAAAGAAATTTAGGAAGAAGGCGTCAAATAAACTAGAAGTTAAGCTACATACAAAAATCGATAACTAATTATAGCATAGTGCATCTAAGTTTGGCAATAAACTCACCTAAAAAGAGGTATATTCTGCTAGCAAACTTTTATTTTTGCTGACAATAAGCTATTAAGGCATTAGTATTTATTAGCATATTTTGTAGCGCCTGTAATGCTTCCGGTTTGTGCCGAACATAAGCCTCGATAAACAAACCCACAATTTCGCTTAGCAGAGAACGAATTCTATCTTCCGGTTGGGTAGCTGGTAGGTCTAGAAGCGATGAACCAGCCGTGGTATCTGGCGGATAAGTAATCGAAAAATGATTCGCTCCTTCTAAAAGTACCAGATAGCAATCTTCTCTCCCCCCAACAATCGCCTTATCAAAAGTTTCCTCAATCGACTTACCGGGATCTGCCTTACTCAGTCCGTACATTCCCCTGCTAGCAGCAATTACCCCATCTCTAGTACCACCAATTAGAAGCATTGGCAACTCAGAAGGCAAAGGTAAAAAAGTACCCGGTGCAAACCCCAGTATAGTAGCGGCGGCGCTATGGCCACCATAAGAAAAAGCTGCTGCAACTTGAGGATAAAATCGCGGGTCAGCATTTTCTAAAGCTAATCTACCACCACCGGAATGTCCGCCCAAAACGATTTTTTGCAAGTCCAGCATTCCTGCCAAAATTCCCTGCTTCTGAAGACGATCGAGTTCTGCTAATATTGCAGGTAACGCCAAGGCAGTCGCACCAGTACCGTAAGTATCAGGTGCAGACATTGCCACGTTAACTCCGGGAGTTATACCGACTATTCCTGGCAGGTATTCAGCCACCCAAGCAAATGTAACTACCACCAATCCGCGTTCCACAAGCTCAACCGCCAACCACTGATATAATGCCGGTTCGCAGTTAAATCCGCTAAAAAAAATCACAACTGGAAATGGAGCCTTTGCGGAGTCGGCAGGTATAATGCCTTGATAGGCTTGGATATTTTCACTTCCTATTCGCGCTGGATATAGCACCTTTAAAAAAATTGTGTCGTAGGGTGCAGTGATATTCTCTACTTTAACTGACTGGAAAAAAGCGCGAACTGTCATATTAAGTGCTGAGTGCTGAGTATGTAGTTAACTAATTGTAGGGTGTGTTAACTGTCTTCGTAACACACCTCATTTCCACAAACTACTCGCTTTAGAGATTCCCTCAGCGAATCAGTTGTTTGATTTCTCTCCAAATGGCAAATCCTTTAGTATCGGAATGGCGTTGTGTGAAGATACCGTAACTGGGACTAAACAGCAGCGCCAGTACAAATAATCCGGATGCTACCAAAACAATAGCTGGGCCAGAAGGTAAATTGAAAAAGTAGCTCAAATACATTCCGCTGATACTGGAAATAATCCCAATCACCGCACCCAAAATCATCACTTGATGCAATCTTTTCACTAATAAATATGCCGTCGCTCCCGGTGTGATTAACAGCGATAAAACTAGGATAACTCCTACAGCTTTCATGCTGGCAACTATCGTTAATGCGATCAGCAACATTAAGCCAAAATTGAGCAGATTAACTGGCAAACCAGCGGCTTGAGCGCCCAAGGCATCGAAGGTATAAAAGAGTAATTCTTTATATAGCAAACCAACAACAAAAAGTACAATCCCGGCAATGAATGCAGTATTCCAAACTTCCTCACTTGTGACGCCTAAAATATTGCCGAATAAGAAGTGATTCAAGTCAATTTTGTTGTCTTTTTGGATAATAGTAATTAAGGTAATGCCAAGGGCAAAGAAAGCCGAAAAAACTATTCCCATCGCGGCATCTTCTTTGATAGGCGATCGCGTCCTAATCCAAGCGATCGCCATTGTACTCAGCACGCCAGCCACAAACGCGCCAATAAAAATATTGATTCCCAACATAAAAGCGATCGCCAATCCCGGCAAAACCGAGTGAGAGATCGCATCTCCCAGCAAAGCTAAGCGCTGCACCATCAAATAACTGCCGACGACAGCGCACAGCAAGCCGACTAAAATGGCAATGATCAGCGATCGCTGCATAAAACCGTACTGTAACGGCTCAATTAAAGCTTCCAACATAGTAGAGCTAGGGGCTAGGGGCTAGGGGCTAGGGGCCAGGGTAAGAACCGTCTAAATCAACGGTTTGGTGGAATTAAGAATGACTTAAGCGCCTTGGCGACTGCTGTAACTCAGGATAAAAAATCAAGGCGTAATGCAGTCACATCTGAATTACGATCGGCTCCCAATCAAACAAATTTAAATTAGGCTGGGAATGCTCGAACATTCGCTTCATTATCCGGCGAGAATCGACAGCTTTTTTCTGACCGATATCCTGGATGAGAGCTTTATCCAAATCGTTTCTTCATAACTCACATTGTTCGGGTGTCAAAACATTGTGAATGACGAGAAAAGCATTAGCATGAAAAAACTCTATACATTCCTGGAGTCGCTCTGCTGTTGGCGCATTCCCAGCTAAATACTCTGTCATTATTTGCTCTGCAACTAAGCAGCTGCGCTAGCAAAAAACATTACCTGACCCCCGTAGGCGCGGTACAGATTTTCTTGAGTTAACACCTGTTGACGAGAACCGGCAGCAATTAAATCTGTATTCAGCAAAATCAAGTCATCAAAGTTAGCGATCGACTCGCCTAAATCGTGGTTAACCACAATTACAGTTTTGTCTGCATCGGCGAGTTCGTGGAAAATATTAAAAATTATAGACTGAGTTTTCTGGTCAATGCCAGCAAACGGCTCATCAAAGCAGAAAACATCTGCTTCTTGTGCTAAAGCTCTCGCTAAAAATACTCGTTGCTGCTGTCCTCCCGATAGTTGTCCGATCGGTCGATCGCGATATGCACTCATCCCCACCCGTTCCAGTGCATCTTGAGCGACGCGCCGAGAAGCAGCTGAAAAACGACGAAACCAGCCAGTTTTAGAGATCCTACCCATCATCACCACATCCCAGACAGTGGCGGGGTAAGTCCAGTCGATTTGCGATCGCTGCGGTACATAAGCAACTTTTTCCCTTCGATCCATCAAAGGTTTACCCTCATCAGTGTGGGACAGGCGTCCCCGCTTGTCAGCGTCAGTATACAGCACCGTACCGCCGCTAACGGGAATTAAACCCAGCATCGCCTTGAGCAGAGTACTTTTTCCCGCACCGTTTGGGCCAATAATCCCAGTTAGGCGTCCGCTGTTGACAACACAGCTAACATCCCGCAACGCCTCTACCGTGCGGTACTGAACGCTCAGCTTCGCGATCGTTATCCTTGCTTGTAGTGCAGGCGTCTCGCCGGCGAAATCTTTGAGATTGCATACCATTTGTCGCCAATCACCGTCCCCTGGCCAAGTAACCGTGTTCATAGTGCCTTCCCATACTGCCTTCTATGAGCATAGTCTAAAAATGAAAAGAATATGAAAACATCTATTAAAGGACACAATACTCAAGATAGAAAAAAGCGATCGCTCACATGGGACGCAAAAAATACGAATGGCTGGCAATAGCTGGGGTATTGCTGGCACTCTGGCTGAACGGATGTACTCAAACCACCTCAAACCCTGTGGGACAGGCGTCCCCGCCTGTCAAACCTGTGGGACAGGCATCCTCGCCTGTCGTAGTAGCAACCAGCACCATCATCGCCGACTTAGCAGAAGAAGTAGGGGGAGATGAAATTCAACTAAAAGGAATTTTACAACCGGGTGCCGATCCCCACGTTTACGAACCCGTACCGGCAGACAGTCTGGCGTTAGAGAAAGCTAACCTGATTTTGTATAACGGCTACAACTTGGAACCGGGATTGATTAAACTAATGAACGCGACGGGTGGGAAAGCGCGTAAGTTGCCAGTCGGGGAAGTGGTGAAACCGTTACAGCTCGACAAAGGTAAAGGTGAAGTAGTGCCAGATCCCCACGTTTGGGGAGATGCAGAAAATGTAATTGGGATGGTGAATGCTATTCGCGATGCCTTGATTGAGCTATCGCCAGAAGACAAACAAAAATTTACCCAAAATGCAGCACGACTGACCGATGAATTGAAACAGTTAGATACCTGGATCGCACAACAAATTGCCACTATCCCAGCTGACAAGCGCAAACTAATCACAACTCACGATGCCTTTCAATATTATTCCCGCGCTTATAGAATAGCCGTTGTCGGCACTTTGATCGGCATCAGTACAGAGGAACAACCCAGTGCCCAAACAGTACGGCGACTGGTAGATTCAGTGAAGGGGACGGGTGTGTCGGCGATATTTGCCGAAACAACAATTAATCCGGCTTTGATTAAGACAGTAGCTCAGGAAGCCGGGGTAAAATTAGCGCCCAAGCAACTTTATTCCGATTCGATCGGTGCTAAAGGCAGTGACGGAGATACCTACATTAAAATGATGATTGCCAACACGCGATCGATCGTCGAAGCTTTAGGAGGAAAGTATAGACCTTTTCAACTAAATAGTAAAGCCAAAACCACTTCTTGATGCTAAAACTGGTACAGTCTGTTAAAGAAGAGTTGCAGGAGTGGCTAATTATGTGCGTCCAGTGTGTGGTTTATTCGACCTTTATGCTTTTCATGCCCGCCCCACAACCAGCTAATGTAGCGCCGGTTAGCGTTCCAGCCCCTGTGTACAGCCAGGTTAGCACTGGGACGGTAGCAAAGGATGGCCAAGCTGCGATCGTCCAAATGCTCAAACAGCTGCCAAATTCTGCCGATATGAGCTTGCTGAGAGAGGAACTCAACTCTTTATACGCCCGACTGGCTACAGTCAAAGATGACACCGAAGCACAAAATATCATCGATAACAGTTTGCGTTCTTTGTCCGATCGTCTCAGAGCGCAATCTAATTATGACCGAGTAGCTGAAGTTCTCACCGCAATGCTGGAAGTAGAGGAAGGGTCGTCAGTTAAAAGTTTAGGCTTGAAGCTATTCCACGGCAAAAACAACAGCAATATTAATCTTAAATCCCCTGGTAAATTAGCAGGCTGGTTGCGCTAAAGATCCGGGCAACAAGAAACAATGAGTTATGAGTTATAAATTCAAAATTGAAAACTCATAACTCATTAATTTTCATCTATAACACCAATTCAGCTCTCCCAGAAACCGGGTTCCTTTGGGTTAAAGCAATGAAATATCGAGTTTCAATAGCTAAATAAACCCGGTTTCTCATCAGTTATCTTCAAGATTGAATGGAAAGTAAAGAACGACCTATTGGTGTAGATTTATTTGCCGGTGTTGGTGGCATGACCCTTGGCTTTGAACAAGCTGGGTTTGACGTGCTAGCTGCTGTGGAATTAGACCCGATTCATTGTATCACGCATCAGTACAATTTCCCCTTTTGGCGCGTTTTATGTCTGAATATTGCTAACACTAACGGTTCGGAGATTAGAAATATTTCCGGTATTGGCGATCGCGATATCGATGTTGTGTTTGGCGGTTCGCCTTGCCAAGGATTTTCTCTTATGGGAAAACGCGGTTTAGACGATCCGCGCAATGGGCTTATATTTCAATTTCAGCGTTTAGTTGTCGAACTAAATCCTAAGTTTTTTGTCTTCGAGAACGTCCCCGGTCTTACACTTGGCAAACATAAGGAATTTCTCCTAAATATCATCGCTTATTTTAAAGATAATGGCTATGAAGTACAAGAAAACTACCGAGTCCTCAATGCCGCTAATTACGGCGTGCCGCAGAATCGCTCCAGATTATTTCTCCTGGGATGTCGTCGAGGATTATCTTTGCCTAAGTACCCCGAATCGATTACAGCAATTAATAAACCAATATCCCATAAAAAGCAAAAAATATTATCCTCTCATCTTCCCATTGTGCCAACAGTTTGGGATGCCATACGAGACTTGCCAACAGTAGAAGATTATCCGGAATTACTCAAACAAGATTCAACCATAGCAGAATACGGCGAACCGAGCGATTATGCTCGTAAACTTCGCTATGGTGCAGATAGCGATTATGGTTACGATCGCGCATTCGACCCGCAAATTATTACCTCAAGTAGGCGGACAAATCACTCGCCGGAATCTATTGAGAGATTTAATAATACAGAACAAGGTAAAATAGAAAAAATCAGTCACTTTTATAAATTAGATCCAAACGGTATTTGTAACACTCTTAGAGCAGGAACAGCTAGCAATCTGGGCGCTTTTACTTCACCTCGACCGATTCATCCATTCCTGCCGAGATGTATCACCGTGCGAGAAGCGGCGCGACTGCATTCTTACCCGGATTGGTTCAGATTCCACGTAACAAAATGGCACGGTTTTCGACAAGTGGGAAATTCTGTTCCACCTCTATTAGCAAAAGCAATAGCAACAGAAATTATCCGCGCTTTGGATATCTCTCCAGTTAAACCAACAGGCGAAAAAAAGTTGTTGGAAAAGGCAGAATTGTTAAAGATTACAATGTCGGAAGCTGCTAAACATTGCGGTGTCGATCCGCACGTAATCGAACCGAGAAAAAGACGCGATCGCCATATTACTGAGATTCCCGAATCCGTCGTTTAGGCGAAGTTTGTGGAATTATATCTAATTTACTTATTTTTGTGATAAAAGTTAACAATAGGTCTCACAGAGGAACAGCGATGGCGGCACACTTGCCAGACATTGATATTGCGACCTTTATCGAACACTCACTGCTCAATCCAACGGCTACCCCAAATCAAGTGCGGCAGTGGTGCGAAGAAGCAGAGCGGTTTCATTTTGCGACGGTTTGCGTCTACCCTACCTACGTGCGGTTAGCAACCGAACTTCTGCACGGCAAGACACCAAAGGTATGTACGGTCATAGGTTTTCCTGCGGGCGCGACAACTTCGGCAGTGAAACTCTACGAAGCGCAAGAAGCCGTAGAAGATGGTGCCGCAGAGTTAGATGTAGTAATCAATCTGGGGTGGTTGAAAACTGGTAAAACTAGCGAAATACATCGTGAAATAGCCGAAATTTGTGAAGAAACCGGGAAACCCGTCAAAGCTATTTTAGAAACTGCCCTGCTGACAGATGCAGAAAAACGACTGGCAGCTGAAATATGTATGGATGCGGGCGTACAGTTTTTGAAGACTAGCACGGGTTGGTACGCAGGCGCAACAGTTGCAGACGTGAAATTGTTGAGAGAAATAACGAAAGGAGGTGTTGGTATTAAGGCATCGGGAGGTATTCGCACTCATACCCAGGCGATCGAATTAATTGTGGCCGGAGCCACCCGCTTAGGCACATCTGGCGGACCCGATTTGCTCCGTCAGCGCGATAACCTGGAGAAGGAGACAGGGGATGAGGGGAAAGTTAAATATTAAACATTAAACATTCCCTTTCTATGACCCAGTGCCCCATTTCCCCAATACCCCAAGTTATGAGTCGAGTATACAAAGCTACTGGTATTAATCTCAAAAGTATGCCCTTGGGCGAATCAGACCGGCTGCTGACGATATTGACGCGGGAGTTTGGTTTGATTAGGGCAGTAGCGCCCGGTTCTCGCAAGCACAACTCAAAACTGGGTGGAAGGAGTGCGTCGTTTGTGGTGAACGAGCTGCTGATTGCCAAAGGGCGATCGCTCGATAAAATTACCCAGGCAGAAACATTAGAATCTTACCCAGGTCTGAGTCAAGATTTGGCCAAACTTTCTGCCAGCCAATACTTGGCGGAAATAATACTGTGTTGCGCTTTAAGCGAACAACCTCAAGAAGAACTTTTTAGCTTGCTAAACACACATCTGGGGCGTTTAGAAAAGTTGCCCAGCACAACTTCAAAAAACTCATATACAGTTTTAGCTCATCTCGCCCATGCGGTGTTTCATATCCTAGCCCTCTCCGGGATTGCGCCCCAGCTTCAAGCGTGTTGCCTCACCCAGCAACCCTTGATACCGGACTTCAGCGCCCCACAGTGGCGTGTCGGCTTTAGCACGACAGCTGGTGGGACGGTAAGTTTGTCAGCGCTAGCGCGTTTGCAAGCAGAAGGGCGATTGTCGGTGCGGGGACGCTTGCAGGTGTCGCGATCGCTGTACACTGCACAAGAAGCACCAGTTAGTGTCGCGGAGCGAAATGCCACCCCCTCTCAGGGAGGCATCACCACCCAAACGGCAGAAAGTCAAGGTGAAATCGTCCCGCCCTTACAAACTGACGGATCTGAGCGAGAAATGCTCACACTCAACAGCCAGCTTTCCGCCATCGAGCTGGCACTACTCCAGCACCTACCGAAGCCCCAGCTACCGTTCGTGCAAGAAAATTCATTCCATATGTATTTCTCAGACCCCAGCTGGCGATCTGTGGAACGAATTTTGCGACAGTATACGGAATATCATTTCGGACGGCAGATTCGCTCCGGTGCTTTGATGGATACCTATTTTGCTTGAGAGCCGATTTGCCCCTCACTCATGATGCAATGGTCTGATTCCGATCTGGAAACACCGATTTTGTCCGTTAGCCCCCCATCCTTAAGGGAGGCAATACCGGAATTGGGGAACGGGAAAGATATTCAGCATACCCCAGTTCTCAAATCCCAATCCCTGATGCCCGAAAACCACAACGATCGCCCAAAGGAAAGTGTATCGATGCCAACCTCGGTTACTGATGTGTCTTTGAGTGCAGATAGGCGATCGCAAAATCATCTTGAGCTTGCCGAAACTGCTGCCAAAGAAATACCCATAAACAACGGCTTCGTTCCCGCCGCCTCTAACGGTGCTGCTATCAGCCAATCTCCGCCAGAATTGACCCCAAAAACCCAGGAATCTGAGGAAAATAGCCCAGAACTCGGCTTTGTACCGGTGCTGAAAAATCGTAACTTTCTGGCACTGTGGAGCGGTCAAGTTTTTTCCCAGCTAGCAGATAAAGTTTATCTGGTGCTGATGATTGCTTTGATCGACTCCGCATTTCAGACCGAAAATCAGACCATGAGCGCTTGGGTATCGGGAATTATGATGGCCTTTACCATCCCAGCGGTGCTGTTTGGTTCTCTGGCTGGTGTATTTGTCGATCGCTGGCCCAAACGAACGGTATTGGTGGCCACAAATCTCCTGCGCGGCGGTCTGGTAATCGCTTTACCATCGCTGCTGTGGCTTTCTAAAGGTTGGCCATCTCTGGGAGGTTTACCGGCGGGATTTTGTCTGATGCTGTTGGTGACATTTTTGGTTTCTACCCTAACCCAATTTTTTGCCCCTGCGGAACAGGCTGCAATTCCATTGGTGGTGAAAGGTCGCCATTTGCTATCGGCAAATTCGCTTTATACCACCACGATGATGGCATCGGTGATTATTGGCTTTGCGGTAGGGGAACCGCTGTTAGCGATCGCAGATACCCTCACGCACAACTTCGGTGCGGCAACAGATATCGGCAAAGAATTGCTGGTGGGAGGATCTTATGCGATCGCAGGTGTGATTCTGCTGCTGCTCAAAACTGGTGAAAAAAAGGATACGCAAGCACACGAACCACCACATATTTTGGCAGACCTACGCGACGGATTTCTTTATCTCAAACAACAGCGTCGCGTCCGCGCTGCGTTGCTGCAATTAATCGTATTATTTTCTGTATTTGCCGCTCTATCTGTACTCGCAGTCAGTGTAGCCGGACAAATCCCGCAAATGAAAGCCTCCCAGTTTGGCTTTTTGATGGCGGCTGGAGGCGTCGGGATGGGCATCGGTGCCGCTGTTTTAGGTCACTGGGGGCAGCGTTTTTCCAGTACCGGGCTGAGTTTGTGCGGTTCTGCGGGTGTGGCTGTCTCTTTGATCGGTATGTCCATATTTACACGGAATTTGTGGATGGTGCTGCTGTTGGTAACGCTGATGGGTGCTTTTGGCTCTTTGGTGGCTGTGCCGATGCAAACCGCGATCCAAAAAGAAACTCCTCCAGAAATGCGCGGTAAAGTGTTTGGCCTACAAAATAATGCCATTAATATTGCTCTGAGTTTGCCTTTGGCGCTGGCTGGTGTGGCAGAGACTTTCTTGGGTTTGCAGACTGTTTTTCTAGTTTTAGCTGCGGCTACGATCGCAGGAGGGCTATTTACCTGGTATATTTGCCGTACTAGCTCTCACACATTAACAAAAGCTGACAAACCGAGTTATTAATGGTCGGCTGATTGTTTGTTGTTCCCAGTTTGTTGTCGGCAACGATAAACGATGAATAACGAACATAAACCTTAGCCATTAGCTCGATCTCCTTTAGCCTTTAGCCCTTAGCCTTTAGCCTATAAATGCTGCACATCGCTTGGCTTGGAAAAAAAACACCCTTTTGCGGCAATGTCACCTACAGTCGGGAAATTACCAACGCTTTGCTAGACAAGGGACACCGGGTTAGCTTTCTCCATTTTGCCCAAGAACAACCCGATGCCGTCAACTGGCCAGAGTGTTCGGAAGTTTCTCTGCCTTTTCTTTACAAATCTCAGGTTTATACGATTCCCACACTGAAGTCTAGCAAGGTTTTGATGGACTCTCTGCGGGAGCTCAAACCAAACTTGGTTCACGCCTCTCTGACTCTATCTCCCCTAGATTTCGTACTTCCGGAAATTTGCGAGCAGCTCGATATCCCTTTAGTGGCTACGTTCCACACTCCCTACGCTCGCAAAGGTGCAAAAATTAAGTCGGGAACGCAATATCTGGCTTACCAGCTCTACGCTCCTTTCCTGGCTAATTACGATCGCACGATCGTCTTTTCGGAAATGCAGCGCGAGTTACTGGTTAAAATGGCTGTACCCGCCCCACAAGTAGCCGTAATTCCCAACGGGGTTGATGTCCAAAAATATTCCCCCGGCCCTTCTCAGCTCAAGTCTGAGTTTGATGCAGAACGCATCTTTGTTTATCAAGGTCGAATTGCCCCCGAAAAAAATGTGGAAGCCTTACTCAAGGCTTGGGTACAAGCAAAAATGGGGCCGGATTGCAAGTTACTCATTGTCGGAGATGGGCCTTTACGGCCTGCTTTAGAGCCTTTTTACGATTCCGAATACGGTATCCTTTGGTTGGGATTCGTCGCCGATGAGCAACGTCGCATCGAAATCCTGCGCGGTGCGGATGTTTTTATACTGCCTTCTTTGGCAGAGGGACTTTCCCTATCTCTCCTGGAAGCAATGGCTTGCGGAGTCGCTTGTATGGCTACGGATGTCGGCGCAGATGGTGAAGTTTTGGAAGAAGGATGCGGTGTAGTTCTCAATCCCCAGCGGGTGAGGTCGGAGTTGCAAACTCTGTTACCTTTGCTGAGAGACCATCCAGACTTTACAGTTCGGTTGGGACAAAAAGCAAGAGCGAGAGTTTTAGAGCGCTATACTCTTAGCCGCAATATCGCCCAATTGGAAAAACTTTACGAACAGGTGTTGCAACAGAGGAGATTTCAGTTCAGCCGTCGTGCTTAATTAGAAAAAATGGTGGGAAGGGTAAGATTATGATTAGACATTTCCTCCAAAACAATCTCAAAGGGCAGACAGGATGCCTAACCCACAAGAATTTTTGGAGATGTCTATTAGCGATCGCTTAATTTATACTCAGGAAAGCTGAGGTGCGATTTTAGGGATCGTTCATAAAAATTTTGATTCTAGACTCTTCTTACCCTAAACCCTCTCAAAACTCAAATCTTTTTCATTTCGCTAAATTTGGCGTGAATTTTTTCCAGTTCATCTTCCATGTTTTCAATAACTTCTGGAGAATGGAGGCGCAGCATTAAGAACCACGCGCCACCAACGCAAAGGTACATCAAGAACAAGTAAGGGAAAACGTTAAATGGGAAGGGTGGTGCGGGGTATAGGCTACCCACGATCGGGATCAGCATGAAGAGAACTGCTAAAACTGCGATCGCAATATCGAGTATATTCAATACTCTCTGTCTGTAAAGATAAACAGGTGCAGCAATTGCGATCGAAATGTACGCGGTTAAAAATCCATAGGTAGCCAGAGTTCCCATGTATGTAATAATATCCAATATTGACAGACTAAACAACGACATGGATGCGGGTACAATAAACAAAATAATAGATAACATGGTGATGGCAATGTGAGGCGTTTTGTTGCTTTTGTGCGCTAAACCCATCGCATCATGAAATATGCCGTGTCTAGCCATTGTAAACAGAATTCTCGATCCCGCATTGATGCAAGCGATAACGCAGCTGAAGAAAGTTACTAGCGCTCCAATTGTAATTAGCAAACCTAAAAATCCTACCCCTGCTATATTAGCTACATCGTTGATGGGGGAATCGCTTTTGTCTAAAGGCGTACTGTAACCGCTAAAAGCTAGCACTTCAGTGTAGGCAAGTAAAGTAAAGAATAAGCCGGAAAGTATGGGTGTTAAAACCACAGCAGCGGGAATAAATTTGAGCGGATTTTTGGCTTCATCTCCAAGGGCTGTTGCACTTTCAAAGCCTGTATAACTGAAAATGGCCAGTATAAGTCCAAGTATTAATTCATCTGGCTTTGTATCTTTGAGGTAAAGTTGTGACATATCGATCGCAAAGCCATGTTTGAATAAAACTATAGCTGCTATAAGCAATAGCAAACTGACAGAAAAAGCTTCCAGTCCCAGCATTAATTTAGTTGATAATTGGATATCTTTGTACGCAAGATACCAGCCAAAGCCAGTACAAATTGCCAACAAAAATATAGGAGATAATTCGATGCCGATTAAGCTTAGCAAGACATTGGCAAAGTTGCTGAATGCAGCTACAACAGCCATCCCGGCAAATAGATAAGCTAGCAAAAGACTCCATCCAGAAATCACTCCCATCGTTGAACCAAGGCCCATACTAATGTAGGCGTAAAGCGAACCTGGAGATGCAGAACGACGAGCGAACTGGCTAATATTAAGGCCGACCAATACTACACCAATCATCGCGATCGCAAAAGTTAACCAAGTTCCGTTTCCGGCGTTGGCAAACACTAATCCTACAGATATTGTAGGCGCTGCGGTTGGTGCAACGTTGGCAAATGACTGAGATATTATTTCCGGGAAAGAGAGACATTCAGCTCGCAAACCGGAAAAATTCTGGTTTGTTTCATCGGGCATTGGTGAATTTTCAGTCATATTTAACTGTAGGGTGTGTTAGGCACGGGTGAAAAATTAAGTATTGCAACTAATAATTAAATTGCGCTGCCTAACGCACCATCTCCCAAATTGGTAACACAAATAATAGACATCTCCTCCAAAAGAATCTCAAAGGCAGGCAGGATGCCTACCCCACAAGAATTTTTGCAGATGTCTAATGAACATTTTACCTGCTCGACCCGAAAGAACCTAACTTTCTGGCAAAGACCATCCTATACGAGTGGGCTGTTCGTAAATGCGTTTGAGGGTGTTGATATCTCTGGATGAAATAGGGGCTGGATGGCGTACCTGTGCAAAGTAGAGGGAATCCGTTTCTAAAGGACTGTGACCCCAAATACCGAGTGCGTGACCGAGTTCGTGGCGGGCGCTGGGTAAAATGTAATCGGGGGCTTGGTTGGGACTAATTTGAATATTAAATCTTTGTGATAAAACTGTGGCAGAATTTGGGAATTTGCGAAGATAAAATTCGTAGAGAGTTTCGGCGGAACGAACGCGAGGCAATTCAAAGCGACCTGTGCTGGGGTTTAAGGTGGCTCTGAGGGGAGGACGCGATCGCCAAATTTTGATATCCGCTCGATCTGGCGAGTTGACTACTTCCAAAGGCAAGTAAACGCTCCATTCCTGTACTGCTTGCAAAACTGCCTCTATCCATTTTGGCGATCGCTCGCTGTTGGTTGCAGCCGATTCCTCTTGCTTCTGGACGTAAACCTTGACGGGCAATTGCGACCAAACTAAATAACCCATTTCCGTTGGCTTTACTTCCGAGAAGTAGTCACCGCTTTTGGTTGTGTCCTGCCACTGCGCCAGCGTTGCTGGGAGAGGATGTGCCTGGAGAGGCGGTAATTTTGCCTCCGCAGGCATTGCTGCTAAGCGATCGACTGCCATAATTAAGATGGCAGTGCAGATTGCTAGTGCGATCGTTAAGTTGCGCGGCATTTTTGTGCTGGAAGTTTATCCGAAAAATCTGTTTGACGGAATTTTAACCGCTTGTCTGCACGAATCATGGATTGAAATTTAACCACAGATGAAAACAGATAAACACAGATGAACACAGATGTGAGCGCAAATTTTTTTCACTACCGATGTCACCGGACATGATATGAGTTATCAGGATAACAAGTTGGCACTCAAAAGCACGGTTAAACCCATAAAAATCACGGTTAAACCCCAGGTAACGCGGTTTAGAGTTGTTTCTGCACTCTTGGTGCTGCTAAACAATTGCGCTTGACCTCCAATAGCCCCTATGCCATCTCCTTTGGGACTATGCAGCAGCACTAGAACGGTCAGACCTAAAGCAGACAGTGCCCAGATAATTTCTACAATTTTGATAACGGTCATTTGGATTTTGGATTTTGGATTTTGGATTTTGGATTGGGATTGCAAATTTGGAATTGGGTATTGTTTCTTGTGCCCAATTCCATCTGGCCAATCCCTATTAGTAAATTATAGAGAAACTCGCATCGGTGTCCGATTCGCTTTGACTTGCAATTCTGTGGGCTCTATCATGGAACGGCCTGTCATCTCCGCTGGCTGAGGCAGCTTTAAAATTTCCAGGATGGTGGGGGCCACATCTGCTAAACGACCATCGCTTCGCAGCTGTACGTCTGTACCGTGTCCGGGAATTTTTACACCTTCGCCTTCGACGAGGATAAAGGGAACTGGGTTAGTTGTGTGTGCAGTCCAGGGGTTACCTTGTTCATCCCACATATACTCGGCGTTACCGTGATCGGCGATAATAATTGCGGTGCCACCGGCTTTGTTGATGCTTTCTAAGAGGCGACCCAAACATCGGTCTACGGTTTCCAGGGCTGTAATGGTGGCTTCCCATATACCCGTGTGTCCCACCATGTCTGGGTTGGCGTAGTTGATGGCTATGAATGAGTAAATGCGTTTTTCGATCGCCTTTGTCGCCACATCTGTGACTGCTTCGGCGGACATTAAAGGTGCGCGATCGTAGGTTGCTACCATCGGACTTTGTACCAGTTCTCTGTCTTCCCCCTCAAATGGTTCTTCTAGACCACCGTTGAAGAAGTAGGTAACGTGAGCGTATTTTTCCGTTTCGGCAGTACGCAATTGCTTTAAACCGTGTCTGGCAATCACTTCTCCCAGCAAGTTGCTCAAATTCTGGGGCTCGAAAGCTACCAGTACCGGTAAATCTGGGTCGTACTGAGTAAAAGTGAGAAAAGTGAGGGGACGAATTTGCTCTCTGGGAAAACCGTTGAATTCGGGATTGACAAAAGCGCTGCTTAATTCTCTGGCGCGATCGGGACGGAAGTTGAAGAATATTATACCATCTCCCGGCTCTACGGCTCCGGGGGCTATTCTGATGGGGATGACGAATTCATCGGTTACGCCTTCTTCATAGCAGGCTTGCAATACTTCGACGGCAGAACTCGCAACGCCCGCACCATCTTGGGTCATCACTTCGTAGGCTTTTTGAACTCTATCCCAACGACGGTCTCTATCCATCGCGTAGTAGCGACCGCTGATGGTGACGATGCGGCCTACACCAATTCGGTCTATATAATCTTGAATTTTTTGTATCGCTTCTACACCCTCTTTTGGGCTGGTATCGCGACCGTCAGTGATGGCATGGATGCAAACATTGGCAATTTCTTGTGCTTTTGCCAAATCCAGCAATCCCAGCAGATGACTTAAATGGGAATGCACGCCGCCTTCCGAACACAATCCAACTAAGTGCAGCTTACCACCGCTGTTTTTGACTTCCTGACAAATTTTTACTAAGGCTGGATTGTTGAGCAAGCTGCCATCTTCTACGGCATCTGTGATGCGAACTAACTCTTGGGGTACGACCCGCCCTGCCCCTATATTCAGATGCCCCACTTCAGAGTTGCCCATTTGCCCTTCTGGCAAACCTACTGCTTTTCCTGATGTGCGTAGCAGGGTATGGGGATAGGCTGCCCACAGGCTATCCATCACGGGTGTATTTGCAGCGGCGATGGCGTTGCCGTCGGTTTCTTCACGGTAACCCCAGCCATCTAGGATTATTAGCACTACGGGCGAAACAGGCGCTTGGGCCATACTCGATCGCTCTTTGTATCGGATACATCCGAAATGATATCACCGACTTACGGGAAGATTGCTCAACTTTATGGAGAGTTTTGCAACTTCGCATCTTGGTTGAGAATCTCCTAATTCGCTGAAAATGCTTGTTTTTACAGACATTTTCTATTTGTTCTCTTTGATCCCCGATCGAAAATTAGCTTGTCTGGTGGTAAATTGAGAATTTTCTTAACATTTATTTACATTTTCTTGTGTTTGTTAACAAGGTATTTTTAGCTGCTTTGAGGGGAACTTGGGCATAAATCGGCGACAACGCAGCGATCGCACGTTGGTTTTTTGGCATTGCAGATCGATCGTCCATGATATGTCAGAAAAACAAAACAATTCCCCCATTCTGACTGGGGCAGTAACTGCATCAAGTCTTTCTCAATTTTGTCGATGTCGGTTTGTTTGCTCAATCCCAGCCGATCGCTCAGTCGTTTGACGTGGGTATCAACGGTTACACCCACATCGATTCCGTAGGCGTAATGCAGCACCATCGTAGCGGTTTTGCGACCCACACCTGGTAACATTACTAACTCGTCTATGTTTTGCGGTACTTGACCGTCAAACCGCTCTACGAGAATGCGGCAGGTGGCTTGTACGTTTTTGGCTTTGCTGCTGTACATACTCAGAGGCCGCAGTATTGTTTCTAACTCAGTGTAGTCGGATTGAGCGATCGCAGCTGCATCGGGGAAGCGGGGAAAAAGTTGAGCGGTGACTCGATTGACGCGATCGTCTGTGCATTGTGCCGCCATAATAACAGCTAGCAGCAGTTGCAAAGGCGTTTCGTAGTTGAGAGGACAGGGAGAATTGGAATAGAGGGGTTTGAGACGATTGAGAATTTCTACAGCGCGTTGTTCCTGAGTTAAGGCGGTCACGGGAATTTCCTCGTTTCGGATGAATTTAGTTTAGGTTCTCGCGTTTTTGTGGTAATAGTAGCTGCAATTAATCCCGATGGGTTCGGTTTTTGCCTGTTTTGGTAAAGCCAAACTACCAGACCCGAAACAGACTCAATTCTAAGACCGACTGGGAAAGCAGCTACCTTTTGCTGAATTTCATTGTTACCTACATATTTGTACAGTTCGATCATTTTTTTACTGCACAATAGGCTGCTTATTTGCGTTTGGCAGATGCTTTTTTGGCTGCTTCTTTCGCCGCTTTTTCAGCTTTTTTGGCGGCTTTTTCGGCTGCGATCGCAGCTAATCTCGCCTGTTCTTTTTCCTCCTCAATTTTATCCAAATAGTAGTGATAATCGCCCAAATAAACCCGAAATTCGCCATCGCGGATTTCCACAATTTTGTTAGCGACTTGGGATATAAAGTAGCGATCGTGCGAAACTATAATTGCCGTCCCGTCGTAGTTTTGCAGTGCTTCTTCCAGCATTTCTTTCGCTGGGATATCGAGGTGGTTTGTCGGCTCATCTAATATTAGTAAATTTGCCGGACGCAGCAGCATTTTCGCTAAAGCCAAACGCGCTTTTTCTCCACCGCTTAAAGCACCTACTTGTTTGAATACCGTATCGCCGCTAAACAAGAAACGACCTAACAGCGTGCGAACTTCTTCGTTTTTCCAATCTGGTACTTCGTCGTGGATGGTATCCATGACAGTTTTAGTCAGATCTAAAGCTTCTGCCTGATTTTGTTCAAAGTAACCGGGGATAACATTGTGTGCGCCTAATTGCACTTTACCTTCAGTGGGTTTTTCCATACCCATAATCAGACGCAGCAAAGTCGATTTACCAGCACCGTTAGGGCCGAGAAATGCGATGCGATCGCCTCTTTCAATCAGCAATTCCGCACCCAAAAACAATATTTTATCATCATACGTATGCACCAAATCTTTAATTTCGACAACTTCGCGACCGCTGCGAGGTGCTGGTGGAAAGCGGAAATGCAGAGTTCTTAAAGAACCTTCCGGTGCTTCAATCTTCTCGATTTTCTCTAATTGTTTCTCGCGGCTTTTGGCTTGGGTACTGCGAGTAGCGCTGGCGCGGAAACGGTCAACGAAAGCTTGTTGTTTTTCCAGTTCCTTTTGCTGACGTTCGTAGGCGGCTAATTGCGCTTCTTTCGCTTCCGCTTTTTGGAGCAAATATGCGGAATAGTTACCTAAATATGTAGAAGAAACGCCGCGTTCTGTTTCGACAATTTGAGTGCAAAGGCGATCGAGAAACTCCCGGTCGTGGGAGACAATTACCATCGGCGTGATTAAACCTTTCAGGTAAGTTTCCAACCATTCGATCGTTTCCAAATCGAGGTGGTTGGTAGGTTCGTCCAGCAGCAACAAATCCGGTTTTTGCAGGATAATTTTACCCAAACTCATCCGCATTTGCCAGCCACCGCTAAAAGCGCTGACAAGACGATCGCCATCTCCTTGCTCAAATCCCAGTTCTGGCAATATCTTATCAATTTGCGATTCCAAACCGTAACCGTCCAAAGCTTCAAATTGCCGCTGCAACTTATCCATTTTGCGGAGAAGTTTGTCTAACTCTTCTGGGGTCGCGGTTTCCAGATCGCGATGTACCAGCGCCAGTTCTTCATGTACTTTGTTCGCTTCCACAAAAGCACGCCAAAATTCTTCTTTGACGGTGCGGGTGGGGTCAACTTCAAATTCTTGGGTGAGATAAGCAATGTGCAAACTGGCGGGACGGATGATTTCGCCTGCGGTGGGTTCGATTTCGCCTGCGATAATTTTGAGTTGGGTAGATTTACCCGCACCGTTGACGCCGACTAAGCCGATGCGATCTCCTGGCTTGACTTCCCAGTTGACATCTTTGAGGACTTCGCCGGTGGGGTATATTTTACTGATATGTTCGAGTCGCAGCATTCGGAGTCTCCAAGGAAGTAGCAGGGGAAGTTTAGCGCCAGACAAGGTTTGGGCGCATCCAGTCAATCGTAACAAAATTTAATGCAGGTTGAAACGGGGTGAAAAACCCGAAGGTGCGTTACGAGATCGCGCTTCGCACCCTACGCACTTATGAATGAAATTTTTCTGTAGGTTGGGTTGAGTGAAGCAAAATCGAACTAATCTAAAATCCAAAATCCAAAATCCTTTCATCGAATGACCGAACAACGCACGGATTACGATAGTCCTTGGAAAGAAGTTATCGAAGCATATTTTCCGCAATTCTTGGAATTCTTTTTTCCTCTAGCTTATGATGCGATCGACTGGACGCGACCTTACGAATTTCTGGACAACGAACTGCAACAGCTGGAACCAGATGCAGAAATTGGCAAGTGTCTGGTGGACAAGGTGGCAAAGGTTTGGTTGCTGGATGGCGAGGAAGTTTGGGTATTAGTCCACGTAGAAGTCCAAGGACGCTATGATATCGAATTTGCCAAGCGGATGTACACTTACAATTATCGCTTGTTCGATCGCCACGAAAAACGAGTCATCAGCTTGGCAGTTTTGGCGGACGATCGGGAAAATTGGCGACCTGACCGCTACGGTTATGAGTTGGCGGGGTGTCGCGTCAGCTTGGAGTTTCCCATCGCCAAACTTTTGGACTACGAAGCGCAATGGGAAACCTTAGAACAAACTACCAATCCCTTTGGGATGGTGGTGATGGCCCATTTGCGGACAAAGGCGACACCACAAAACCCAGAGAGTCGTTTACAGTGGAAATTAAACCTAGTCAGACGGTTGTACGATCGCGGATACAGTCGCGAAGATGTTGTGCAATTGTTTCGATTTATTGACTGGATCATGGTTTTGCCACAAGAGTTGGCGTCTAGTTTTAAACAAGTAGCGAGAAGTTACGAGGAGGCTAGTAGAATGCGGTACGTCACCAGTATCGAACGGCTGGCGAAAGAAGAAGGAATTGTTGAAACTTCCAGAGAGAATGCGATCGAAATCCTGGAAACCCGATTTGGATATGTGCCAAGTTCGATAGTCGAGGCGATTAATGGCATAGATCGGGTGTCTGTGCTGAAAAGGCTGTTGAAGATTGCGATCGTAATTGGTTCTTTGGCTGAATTTCAGAAAGTGTTAGACGAGATGCCGTCTGCGGAATAAGTTAATCGGGATATGGCAATGCCATATCCCGATTTGGCATATAATTCCCAAACAGATAGATGCGATCGCAAATATTATGGCAAAGTTTTCACCGTGACTACCTGCGGTGGCGTAGCGTCGGGAGGATAGAGAAAATCAACAGTTACTTGGCGAACTTGGTTGGGGGGTATGTTTAAAGTAACTAAAGGTTCTCCTAGCTGACCTTGACGCTGCACTAAATGATAGAATTTATCTTGGTTTATTCCCGCATCGTCAATGTAATTAACCCGCACTGTACCGCGAAAGAAAACTTGTCCTTGGGGTGGTTCGACGAAGAAAAGGCGATCGCGACTGTTTTCTTGTTTGAAAGGTGTTTGCATCGATAAAATAACTGTTTTGGCAGTATTGCTATTGTTAAACAAAGGTAGGGTGAGGTGATAGCGCACCGCGTAATTTCCATGCGCGGCTAAAGCTGTATCTGGATAGCCTACCGCCATTTGTGCGCTTTGTACTTGCCTGGTGCCAAGAGTAATATAATTAACGGTACTGATGGGATAAGAAAAAGCATTTCCCGGTGTGGGAATGGTGAGATTTTTTTCTCCTTGTCGATCGGTAATGCGAGTATTCCATTCGGAACCGATCGAAACTCCCGCTACTCTCCCAAAAACTTTTTCTAAATCTTCACTATCTTGTTTTTCTGGATCGATGGGCGGTCGATCGCGCGGTTCTGCCAATCTGCCGGAAATTAACAGGTTTTGCCATTCTTCTAGGGTTGGTTCCCGATAAGTTGGAGGTGGAAATAAATAATTTTCGGTATCGAATACGTTTATATCTTCCAGACTAATTTCGATTGGATTGGGAATCGCATACATGGCTAAATTTGCCATATAAACTGGGGCGCTACTTTGCAAGCGCATGAAGACGGTGCGACCGCTCGATCGCAGAATGGGTAAACTAAATAGCATCTGGGTTTGTTGCGGTGGAATTATCAGCTTGGAAGGAAAATTTGGCTGGTTTTTGCCGCGCAAAATCTCTCCCATGACCCGCGATCCTGGCCCAGAAAATACGCTGCCAATGGGATCTTCTACGATTGTTGGTAAATCGATAAATGGCGCATCTGGGTTGTTAGCATAACTGACAGCTTGCAGAACTTCGATCGTCACGGGTTCCGAGTTCGGATTGTAAACGAGTAAACCTTGATACATGGAACGTCGGTCTGCGGACGATCGCGCAATGTGATGGGAAAATAAATCGAAGCGCCCCACCAAAGGTTTGTTCAGGTGTGCTTGGGGGAATGCTTTGCCATCAGTAGGAAAAGTGGAAAGCAAAATTCCCTCTGTCTGTACTACTTCCGGGCTATTGCTGTTGAAAACCAAAACCCGATCGAGTTGTCCCGGTAGAGGACGAATTTCGCTGGTTTGGGTAACGAAACGGCGATCGACAATTGCTGGTTCGGGAATTTGAGCTACTGGGAGAGATGGTAAAAAGAAGAACATGGGCAAATGAGGAAAGCCGACTTTTAATACTATATAACAATTTGTAACTTAAGCTAGAGAAATGGTATCAAGAAATCTTATCGATAAAATCGAATATAGTTGATGGTTTATTTATGGTGTTTGGAAAGTAGCATATGGGGAAATTAAAATATTTTTGGTAAAGAGGATATACAAGCGATCTCGCTATTATTTAGCGATCGGCTTATCGTACTCTGCGTGCGTACCAATCCAAAACCATAATATCCCCTTCTCAACTTCTAAACCCCAGCTGATTAGTATATGAGAAACAGTAATTTATTCTTATAAAAAATTACAAACTACTACCTACCAAATGCCTCCAAACTCTTTCGGGTGTCATCGGTAATTGGGTTAATCTAACACCAGTAGCATGAGCAACGGCATTGGCGATCGCAGGTGCAGTACAATTAGTACAAATTTCGCCTATTCCTTTTGCACCAAATGGGCCGTAAGGGTCGGCTTTTTCTACTAAGAAAACTTGCATTAGCGGTATGTCTTGTGCTGTGGGAAGTTGATAGGTTCTCAATCTGGGATTAAGCGTGTTTCCTTGTGCGTCAATTCGTAATTCTTCCGATAAAGCATAACCCAATCCCATCACCATACCACCGATAGCTTGACTTTCACAAATTCTGGGATTGATTGCTTTGCCGATATCGATCGCTTGTACGCAACGCAGAACTTTAATATGTCCTGTTTCCGTATCTACTTCTACTTCCACACCTTGCACGGCGAAGGTCATAGAAGATTTATCAGCCGCATATTCTAATTCTACTTCTAAAGATTCCTGTTGGGCTATTTCTTGCAGAGAAATTTCTGCGTTTGAGGATTGCACTGTGTTAGCGGTTAGAATTAATTCTTCTGTTTGAAAATTCAAAATATTAGCAGCAAATTCTAAGATGCGATCGCGTAATCTTTGAGCAGCTAAATTTACAGCTTGACCGGAAATATAAGTAGTTGCGGAAGCATAAGAACCCGCATCGTAAGGTGTGGTTTTGGTATCTCCCGCGATGATTTCTATATCGGCAATGGCAACCCCTAGCACTTGCGCGGCAATTTGTCTTAATGTAGTATCGGAACCCGTACCGACATCGATCGAGCCAGTTTTGAGCAAATATTTTCCATTCTCTTTTAAAGATAGTTTGACGCCAGCAGTATGAATTTTAGCTAAACCGCTTGCTTGCATTCCCACTGCGAATCCAAAACCGCGCCGCAGATGACCGTTTGCGATTGGTTGCACTCCCGGAATATAGCCAAGTGCTTGCGTGACTTTCTCGAAACATTCAGGAATAGCATAACTGCCAATTACATGGAAATGGTCATCACCTCTAGTTCCTAAACTGAGGATATCTTCAGAATTGATAATATTTTTGAGTCGCAGTTCTATTGGATCGATATTTAGTCGTTCGGCAATTTCATCTAATTGCGATTCTACTACAAAGCTGCCTTGGGTTGCACCGTAACCGCGAAATGCTCCGGCTGGCATTGTGTTAGTATAAACCGCATAACCGATAAATTTTTGATTGGCGCAACGATACAAACCGAGAGGGAAACAACCTGTGAGATAAACTACTGTGGTAGCGTGATTTCCGTAAGCGCCAGTGTTGGAAATTGCGGTCATATCTTGAGCTACGATCGTACCATCTTTCTTGATTCCAGTTTTCAGGCGAATTTTCATTGCGTGGCGGCTATTGGTAGCCGTAAATTCTTCGTGGCGGGTGAATTCCCATTGCACGGGACGACCTGTTTTCAGAGTGGTAAAGGCACAAAGGTCTTCACTTAAAATTTCTTGTTTGTTGCCAAATCCGCCGCCGATTTTAGTTTTGAATACTCTGATTTTATCTTTGGGGAAATCGAATAGTTTGGATAGTAACGTTTGGCAATGAAAAGGTACTTGCGTGCTGGAACGAATGACTAAATTGCTATCTTCGTCTAGCCAACTAATGCTGATGTGCGGTTCTAAATGAACGTGCTGAACTGCTGGCACATTGTAGGTATTTTCGACGATTAAATCGGCGGTGGCGAAACCTTGTTCTATGTTACCTTTTTCGAGGATAACTTTTCCGGCAATGTTGCGATCGCGTTCCGGTATCTGATACGATTCTGGTTCATCGTGAATTACCACATCCGGTCGATTCATCGCTTCTTCTGGGTCGATGATATGTGGTAAAATCTCATAATCAACTTCAATCAAATCACAAGCTTTTGCTGCAATAGCGACAGATTCGGCAACGATAGCAGCAACGCGATCGCCTACAAATCTTACCTTATTATCTAATAAGTAATGGTCGAGAGGATCTGGTTGCGGTTCGGCGTGTCCCGCCGTGGTGTAGGGAATTCTCGGTACATCTTCGTGAGTAAAAATAGCATGAACTCCTGGGAGTGCTTTCGCTTTGTCGGTGCGAATTTGGCGGATGCGTGCGTGCGGATGAGGAGAACGCAATACCTTTAAATGCAATAATCCAGCCGGGGTATAATCTGGTGTATAAACTGGTTTTCCCGTGACAATTTCTATGCCATCTTGTTTGGGAATGCTTTCACCCACGGAATTTTGGATTTCGGATTTCGGATTTTGGATTAAATCTGCTTTGTTTCCCAGCAAAATACTTTCAACTATAGCTTGATAACCACTACAACGACAGATATTTCCTCGCAAAGCAGAACGCAATTCTGTTTCGGTTTTGCAGTTGATTTTTTCCGCAGTCATTATCGCGCCAGGAGTGCAGAAACCACACTGAAAACCTTGCTTTTGTAGAAACGCTGACTGCATGGAAGACAACTGTCCATCTTTTGCCAAACCTTCGATTGTGGTGACAGATTTTCCTTCAATTCGCATCGCTGGATAAATGCAGCTATGAATCGGTTTGTCATCTACCCAAACAGTGCAAGCGCCGCAATCTCCGGTTTCGCAAACGCGATGCACTCCATACCAACCGAGATGGCGCAATAAACTTAAAAGCGTCGTTCCGGGTACGGTAGTTTCGTTATAGGTTTGTCCGTTAACTTGAAATGTTATGAATTCTGACATAGTATTTCGGCGAGCGATCGCTGCATTAAAATTTGAGTTAAGTGTTGGCGATAAGCTGCACTAGCTTTGTCATCTTCGATAAATTCTGACGGGGGAATTTGAGATAACAAAGCTTCGGCAATTTCTCCAGATGTGGGGATATGGGAAAACTCTATCAGCCGTGGTGACCAAATGCAAGCACCCAAGCCAAATCGCACTTGGGATGTTTTTGGGTGATAGGCTGTTGCGACAATTGAAAGCGCATAAGCAGTCGCAGTAACGCCGATGCGTTTAAAGTTAACCAGCCATTCTAAATTAGATTGAGGAATCCAAATTTTTCGCAAAACTTCTCCTGGTTGTAGGACTGTTTTTTGTGCGCCAGTTTGGAATTCTAAAGCGGAAATTTGATAAGGTTGGTAAGTGCGATCGAATATTTCATAACTTGCTCCCAATGCTACCATCACTGGGGCAAAATTACTGACAGGTAAAGCCAGACAAATATTGCCTCCTACCGTCGCCACGTTCGTTACTTTAAAAGATGCCAAATGGTTAACTGCGCTTTGCAATGCTTTTATTCCCGTCCAAGTTTCCGGGTAGGAAAAATGCAATAATTTTTCCATTTTGCAGGTAGCGCCAATTGCCAAACCTTCTGGGGTGACTTCAATTTCTCGCCAGTTTAATTGCTCTAAATCTACCAAGGTTTTGAGATGCAGTTGCGGTTCGGAGAAAAGCCACGTCCCACCAGCCAGCCAAGCCCATCCAGGTTGCCAGTTGGTGACTGCTTGTAAATCTTTAGGACGTAAGTAGGTTTCGATGTAATGCAGATCCATCTAGTTATCTAACTTTAGCGGATATAGTAATTAATTTAAACAGGATACAGTTGGTCTAATTGTATCAAACTTTGCAGCAAAACGTTAGCTCCTTGGCTGCATTGCTCTGCTGAAGTATATTCTGATTCCGAGTGACTGATTCCGGCGACGCTAGGCACGAAAATCATCCCCATATCGGTGAATTTACCAATTTCTTGGGCATCGTGACCGGCGCGGCTGGGGAGATGGTGATAACTTAATTGTAATTGACGGCAAGATTGTGCGATCGCATCTTTTATTTCCGTTTTGGCTAAGGTTGGTTCCACCCGCAAAGTCGGCTGCATGGAAATTTTCGTTTGCGTGTTGGCTGCAATTACTGATATTTGCTTTTGCAAGTTTATGGCTAGATTATATATATTATATAGATAGATATCGCGAACATCTAGGCTCATTTCTACTTTGGCTGGAATGATATTGGCAGCATTCGGCCAAACGTTAAAAGCGCCCACAGTTGCTACCATATCTCCCTGGCTATTTATCGCTAAATTATTCACAGTTAAAACAACTTGACAAGCCGCAACTAACGCATCCTTTCTCATCTCCATTGGCGTAGTTCCGGCATGATTAGCCTTACCAGTAATGGCGATATTGAATCGATTTTGTCCGACAATTCCCGACACTATACCTATTTGTTTAGCCACAGTTTCTAGCACGACCCCTTGTTCGACGTGCAACTCTAAGTAAGCAGCTATTTCAGATTTACTGCGCTGCGCTGTGCTAAGCTTATCCCAGTTACCACCAATGCGTTCTAAACAAGCTTGAATTGAGGTGCCATCATCGCGGCGATAATATTCCGGATTGCTGACAATATTACCGGACATAGCTTTACTGCCAAGCATCGTGCTTTCTTCATCTGTAAATACAATTACTTCCAGCGGATGGATTAATTTGATATTGTTTTCTTTGAAAACTCGCACAACTTCAATTCCTGCCAAAACACCCAGCGTTCCATCATATATTCCCCCTGATGGAACGGTGTCTATGTGGGAACCTGTTGCCAAAACTGGTGCTTTTTCCACTTGTCCGGGATAAGTGCCAATCATGTTACCAGCCGCATCAATTCGCACGTTCATCCCTGCTTCTGTCATCCATCTTTTCACTAATTCGCGGGCTTGCAAATCTTCTGGGCTGTAAGCAATGCGGCGCACTCCTCCATCGGGTAGTTTCCCGATTTCTGCCAAACGAGAGATGCTGTTGTTTAGCCGTTCTTGATTTACGTAGATAACAGAATTTACCGTCATAGCTAAAACTGGTAATTGATTATAAAATTTTAACGCAGAGTTACGGGCAAGGTATGGAAGCCTTTGGAAATTATGATGCAAATGTTCAATCTGAACATTTTTAGGTAAACGGCATCATCAAGATGTCGGTCATACGAAAATTTTAATTATGCCGTGTCCTTACAGGATATTAGACCCGAAATCACCAAAAAAATGATATTAATTATAGAAAGCGAAAGAAAGGATGAAAGTTAAATGGAATCAAAACTGTTCTTTATTTGCGGTTCGGCGCTGCGGGGTCAACCCGATCACCAAAATTTGCAATCTGCCAAGTTTATCAAGGAAGCAGTTACGTTGCCAAAATACCGGATGCACGCTGTAGAAAAAGATTGGCATCCCGGTGTTTATGAGGTGGAAGAAGGAGGCATTGCTATTGCAGGTGAAGTGTACGAATTGACGGCGGAACAATACGATTATTTACTTTCTACAGAACCACCTAACTTGTATGCAGGAAAGGTAGTTTTGTCTGATGGGGAAGAAGTTACTGCTATGCTGTACCCGCGAGAGTTAGCGGAACAATATCAATGGCCTGATGTTTCTAATTTTGGTGGGTGGGCAGCTTATAAAAAATCAAAACAGTAGTTGCTGAGGTGGGAACTTAATTGTCTTTGCATAAGACATTATTGGTGTAGCTCAATATTATGCCAATGCTCGTGCGATCGCCAATTAAAATCCTCGCCTTCATTCCTCTCCTAATTTCTGTTCAACTCCCTTTGCTCTGCAATTTTTCAGCCTCATCTTTGGCAAGCCAAGTCGAGGCTGAAACAGGACGCGATCGCCAAGCAGAAGCAGATAGATTGCAACAACAAGGTTTTGCACAAGCACAAAAAAACCGCCAATACGAGGCAGCTTTAAACTCTTGGCAAAAAGCGCTCACAATCTATCGAGAAATCAAAAACCGTCTCGGCGAGGCGCAAGCTTTGGGAAATATTGGATATGCTTATTTTCTGCTCGAAGAGCGGGAAAAAGCAATTCAATACCTTCAGCAGAATTTAGCGATCGCACGTCAAATTAAACACCGCCAAGAAGAAGCGGACGCTTTAGGAAATATTGGAACTGTTTACTATTCGCTGGGAGATTATCGCAAAGCAATTGATTACTACAACCAAAGTTTAGCCATCCAAAGGGAAGTGAAAAACCGCCAAGGTGAAGCGATTTGTTTGCAAAATTTGGTGACAGCTTATCGTTATCTCGGTGAATACGATAAAGCGACTGAATACGAACAACAAATTTTGGCGATCGCCAACACTCAAGCAGAGGCGAATTCAACAACGCGCCTCTGGCAACAATTCAAAATAGTAGAAAGATACCCCAACCTTTAGCCCAATCTTATAATTGTAGGTTGGGTTGAGCGATAGGGAAACCCAACCCTGTACGATCGCAATTATTTTGGCTGGTATGGATGATTTTTAATCCAATGTTCCGCAATATCAATCCGGCGACAAATCCAAACTTTTTCGTGCTTTTGCACATAGTCTAAAAATCGCGCCAGTGCAGCCGTTCGTCCCGGTCGTCCCGCCAGCCTGGTATGCAATCCCACAGACATCATCTTCGGTGCTACTTCGCCTTCTTTATAAAGCACATCGAAAGCATCCTTGAGATAAGTAAAAAAGTCATCGCCGCTATTAAATCCGGGCGCAACCGAAAATTTCATATCATTATTATCGAGAGTGTAAGGTATCACGAGATGGGGTTTTCCTTCCACTTCCACCCAATAAGGCAAATCATCATTGTACGCATCTGAATCGTAAAGAAAACCACCTTCTTCTACGATTAAATTGCGCGTATTTAAACTCGGTGCGTAACGACAATACCACCCCAACGGACGGCTACCAGTGGTTTTTTCCAGCGATTTAATCGCACGCTGAATATGTTCCCGTTCCTCCTCTTCACTTAATAAGTGATAGCCGATCCAGCGCCAACCGTGACAGCAGATATCGTATCCAGCCCCAACAATAGCGTCTGCCGCTTCTGGATTGCGCTCCAAGGCCAATGCAGCACCAAAAACGGTAATTTTGATGTCGCGTTCTGCAAACAGCCGCATCAACCGCCAAAACCCCGATCGACTGCCATATTCGTACACCGATTCCACGATTAAATCCCGATTTCCTGGCCCCATCGACGCGCCGGGAACTTCCCACAAATAAGTTTCCGAGTGGTTATCGCCATCCGGGATAGAATATTCCGAACCTTCCTCATAATTCATGACGATTTGTAAAGCGATTCGGGCATCTCCCGGCCATTTTGGGTGCGGTGGATTCGCACCGTAACCGACCATATCGCGGGGGTAAACTGTAGTCATGGCAACTTCCTCTTTTTGTGATTTTTGTTACAGTTGTTTGGTACAATCTTTTGGGATTTTAAAGAGCGAGGCTTTTTAATATTATCAATCCAAAATCTCAAATCGATATGAACTACGAAATCAGCTACGGTAAAGAAGAAGTTACGGTTTATCGCACTTACGGTAAACCGATGTTGGGATTGACAAAAATACCTGAGTCGGCGTTTGCTGGCAAAGAAAATATTCTGTTTGCTGTCGATGTTGGCGTGGAGGTATTTGGCAATAATTTTCTGCTAGCTTACACGGAGGGGGATAATCGAAATGTGGTCGCTACGGATACGATGAAAAACTTTGTTTTGCAAAATGCGATCGCATACAATGATTCTACCCTAGAAGGTTTCCTCTATTTTCTCGGTCAGCAATTTTTGGCAACTTATCCCCAAATGTCTTCCCTGCGGATAACGGGAAAGGAACAACCGTTTATAGCGGCATCAGTTCCGCAAGATGGTAGTTTTGTAGATAGCAATGTTTTGTTTAGTAGGCTGCATGACGATAGTGCGATCGCAACTCTTTATATTGACCGAGATGACGATAACATAAAAATAGTATCTCACGAATGCGGACGAGTGGGATTGCAGTTAATTAAGATTACCGGAAGTTCCTTTGCCAGTTTCGATCGCGACAACTATACCACATTACCCGAACGGATCGATCGCCCCCTATTCATCTATCTGGATGTCTTCTGGAAATACACCGATGCGGGGAATGCAATCAACCCCGACTTATCCCAATACATCGCACCCGAACAAGTGCGCGATTTGGTGCAAGTTGTCTTCCATGAATTTGTCAGCAAATCGATTCAGCATCTCATCCACGAAATGGGAACTAGATTGTTAAATCGTTTCCCCCAAATGACAGAAGTTTCCTTCACCGCCCAAAATCGTCTTTGGGATAGCGCATTTGTTTCTGAAGATAACGAAAAAATCAAATCTTATTGCGATCCGCGTCCTCCCTACGGAATGATTAAATTAAAACTAACCAGAGACTAATCAAGAATGCCAGGTAAACTCACCACCCACGTACTCGACACAGCGCAAGGTATTCCCGCTGCAAATATGGAAATAGAATTGTGGTTTCTTACCCCGCAGAATGATGGTAGAAAGTTACTTAAAATAGTGCATACAAATCAAGATGGACGTATTGATGCACCATTACTTTCTGAGGGTGAATTAGAGGTGGGTGTTTACGAGTTGATATTTGATGTGGGAAAATACTTTACCGCACAGTCAATTAAAACGCCTCAACCACATTTTCTCGATCGCGTTCCGGTGCGTTTTGGGATTGCGGATATTCACGCGCATTATCACGTACCTTTGTTGGTGTCGCCTTGGTCGTATAGTACTTATCGCGGGAGTTAATAGGATTTAGGTTTAACCACAGATATCAGCAGATGAACGCAGATGAACACAGATGTTGATTAGAATTTTTGGAGGGGAGATAATAGACTGATGAGGTATCAAATAGCTGAGATTAATCAACTGAGTCAGCAAGATTTTATCGAAGTTTTAGGTGGAATTTTTGAGGATTCGCCTTGGGTAGCTGAAAAAGTTTATCGTAAGCGACCTTTTGCAGATTTGTCATCTTTACATCAGGCGATGGTGGGAGTGGTGCGAAATGCAAGTTTGGAGGAACAGTTGGAACTAATTCGATCGCATCCGGATTTGGGAAGTAAACTTAGAATGAGTGAATCTTCCGTGCAAGAACAAGCTGGTGCTGGATTGGATCGGTTAAGTGGTGAAGAGTTCGATCGCTTTCATTCCCTCAACCAAAGATACAAGAAAAAGTTTGGTTTTCCATTTATCATCGCCGTGAAAAATCATACTAAACAAAGCATCCTCAATGCTTTTTCTCAAAGATTAGAAAACCCCAAGGATGCAGAAATACAAACAGCTTTGCAAGAAATTGCCCAGATTGCTTGGCTTCGTTTGCGTGAAATTATTCAATCTTGACAATTACCCAGTAACATTCGCGCCTCAATTGCTTCCCAAATTTTTGGGGACATCCGCACTGCGGCTTGTTTGCACTTTACTATCAGCAAATTGGCATAGAGGTAATCTTCGAGAGCCTGTAATTCTTGACAGCATAAGCAAATTAGTTCGGGCTTAATCTTAAGAGCATTTAACCAGGTTTGAGAGACGCGATTGTTGAATCCTTGATGCACGTTGTCAGATCGATCAATACCCGGAGCTTTCGCTTTCAGCACTTCTAGTCGAGCAATTAGGACGGTAAAATTTACATCTTTGAAAATTTTGATATCCTGCAATTCTTGAGCGAGAGCGCGTGTGAGGGCGCGGGAGAAGGCGCGGGTGTGAGTGGCGGGACGGCAAGGAGTACGGGTAGAATTAAGAGTGCGTTCTAAGTTAGGATTAACAGCACGAGCAAGATCGAGAACGCGAGTTATTTCGAGGATACGACCGAGATTTGGACTGAGAATGCTGGCGAGTTCGTGAGCGCGATCGCGACCCAAAGCTAAGAACAAAGCAGTGGTTCGTTTAGCAGCTGGTTTAAAGTTTCCTTCCGTCCCTTCTGTCACCTGGTTTGACCAATTAAGTAGACCTTGTAATTTAGGAGTATTGATATGCTTTTGCGCTTCCTTTTCCATCATTAACAGCAACTCATCTGCCCCGCCGCGCATCAGTCCCGTTACTAGCAAAAATACTTCTTGCCAACGTTTATCGTTCAGGTGTTCGGCGACTAACTTCGGGATTTGGTAATGGTCGGTAATGTATTGAGCGGTTAAATATTCCTGAAGCGTTAAATGGGAAAATGAAAACACATCCTCTGCTCTTTCTACCAGGATTCCTTGTTGAACTGCGATCGCCTTCAAAACTCCTTCACCATCTAAATGCTTCGGTGCATTCAAATTACTAGCCAAGAAAGCCTTGATTTGACTAACAACCTCCTGCTGCGAAAAAAACAGTCGATCTGCCTCAAACCCTATATGGGCAATTTCCGCTAGTAAAATCTCTTCTAACTCCGTCCTCATTCCTTGATAAATTTCATCCTGCAAAATCCGCTTTTCCGCCGCCCATTCTTCTAACAAAACTCTCAGAGCTTTGCGGTAAAGAATACTGCGATTAGCCGGAAAGTTTTGCGAACGATCGTAAACCAGACACAGCAAAGTTAGCAACAAAGGAGTCTGAGCTAATTCTTTAGCTGCCGCATTTTCTCGTTTTTGGAGTAGTTGCCAGCACTTTTGGGCAGTGCCTAATTTTTTATCGAGTTCCGAATGAAACCAATTGCCAATAAATTGTTTAATTTGGGCATTGTCAAACTCTGCCATTGCCACATCAGTAAAGCGGCGAAAGTTTTGTCGGTATGCAGCCGTTCTGCAAGAAATAATAAACCGATTATTCTTGTAGAGATCGACAAAGTTTTGAATTTGGCCGATCGTCTCATTCATCACTTTAGCTGGCACTTCATCCAACCCATCCAGCAAAATTAACAGCTTTCCTTGCTCTAGTAATTTTGTCGTTGATTCTTCTGGGTTGGGAAAGTCGCAAAGACGAAACTCTTCAACAATCGATTTTTGCACATCCATATTTTCGGATCTAAATCCTTTCAACTCGATAAAAACGGGGATACACTCATGCTCAAATCCTCCTTGAAAGCCTTTTAAGACTTCCAGTCCCAGCTTCCGCAAAAAGGTAGATTTACCCGCGCCAGGGCCACCGAGTACCATTAAGTATTGCTTCTCGTTAGCAACTTTCAGTCCGTCTCGCTTCAGGCAATTTTTCGGTTGAAAACTTCGGGTTTCTCGGTAAGATATTTCTAAGTTTTCAATTGATTCAAAACGGCGGATATCCCACTTATCCAAAAACTGAACGGCGGTATATACTGATTCCAATGCGACAGGTTCGCGCATACCCAATACTTTTAAGATGCCGTGGCGATCGCTGTAGTTTTGGACGTATTGTTTGGAAGCTGTAAATATTAGATTTTGAACTTTTTTATCCACAGTTTCGCCCAATTGCCCTAAAATTTTACCTCCTGTTTCCCAAGCGTTTTTGACAAATATTCCAGCTAAGTTTTTGGCTGCTTCTAAAGCGATCGTTTCAACTCCGAGCATACTGTTATCCTTGAATATTGAGTGCAAGGTATGGCTAGTAATACTAATAAAAAGCACGCTCGTCTCTAAGTAAACCTCTTGTCAAAACAAGCAGTCGAGGTTATTAGAGGCAAACACAATACTATATAATTATCAACAAACTTTTAAATCTGGCGACTCACCCATTCCAGGTATTTTTCAAAATTATCAGGGCATTTATCGTCCCCTAATCTACCCCATTAATTCCTTTTTATCTCAATCCGGTGTTGCGAACAATAACTCGATCGCCTCTCCTTACACGCTGGGGGAGAGGTAAAGCTATTTAAGGAAAGGCGATATGGGCTACGCGCAGGCTACGCCAACGCACTTTTCCAAAGATATCCCAAATCCTTTATTATCCCACAACTGCTGCCACTTCTACATATTCGCATTCAGTAGTTGGTTGAGGAATAGGTAAACCATCTTCTTGCATTCCTTCTAAATGAAATTCGATCGCTTCTTGAATATTTTGTTTCACTTCTTCTATAGTATCTCCAACACTTACGCACCCAGGTAAATCGGGAACGTAAGCGGAATAATTACCTTCTGCTTTTTCAATCACCACCGCGTAACGCATTATTCCTCCAATTGCAATAGGTTGGTTTTCACCTCCGCGAAATCCAACCTCCCATTTTTTGATTAATTTTCCCGATGCCTATATTTCTATCTCAATCCGGTACTGCGAACAATAACGCTAGCACCTTTCCTTACCGTTAAGGTTGAGGGTGCGTTACCGTTTTGAGTAACGGGAGAAGTAATCGCATAAGAATATTCTCCATTACGCCAAGCCTTTGTGCAAACTCCATCTCGGCAAGTAATTGTACCGTTTCTTAAAGAGATACAGCGATTTTTTGTATCGCATCCTCGATAAGTTAAATTCCCCGTTCCGTTGACGCCATTCCAGGAATTTTCATTGCCAATATTTATCCGCCATTCGGCGTTTCTTAAAACTGTATCGGCAAGAGTTGGCGAAGCGAATGCGAAAAATCCGCTGGCGATCGAACTTAGACCGATCGCAGAAATTAAGCACTTGTTTGTCAAATTTTTTAAGTTCATAATTAATTTGTGTCACTACTTTTAAAGTTAACCCAAGTTTTAGCTCTGGTAATTCACCCATTGTAGCGATATTTGCTAAAAAATAGTACCCTATTCGGGTACTATGGGCATTGAATCCTGAAAAAATTAGTGCAAAATTGCTACTGAATTTGACCAGCGATCGTAAGCACGAGCAAGTTTGCCATCGTAATCATTGGCGCGGTAACTTTCTCCATTATAATGGTAAGCAAACTTTGCCCACTCGCGATTTTTTAAGAAAGCTGCCAGATTTTGATTTTGCACATACGCCACAAAAGCTTCTAATTGTTTGCCTTCGGAAGCGTACATCGCCGCCACGAAATATTGCACATCGTTGAAACCGCAGAGATTGTGATTGAATCCCATAATTTGAAACAAACCCCAGGATGCCGATTTCAGCGCTGCTAAGCGATTTAAGCTGATAGCTTGCTCTAGGCGCGGGTATTCCTTAGCGCCACCTTTATACAGTTCTCGTTTCCATTTTAAGCTAGAAATCTGAGGATGACTCAAGTCATACCGATGATTAGTAAATTCTGAGAATTTGTGAGCTTCAAACAGAATTTTCGGTCGTCCATCTTGCAGAAAACCGTTACCGTTGCTTTCTACTTCTACCACCGCTTTGATGACAGCGATATCACAATTTAGTAAGTCAGCAGCTTTGGTATAATCGCGCTCGGATAATAGGCGCGATTCCAGGGGAAGAGAGTTTGCTTGGATGAGCAGTTTAGCCGTTTCCTTGGTAATGACGCCGCTGGGTAAATGAAAAGCATTAGTAAAAGCATCGAGAGCCGCTCTTGTTTTAGGGCCAAATAACCCATCTGCACTTTGCGGCGGTAACAGTGAAAGCGAGCTGAGACGGACTTGAATCTGTTGGGTTAGTTCTCGATCCATGTCCTCAAATTTAACAGAATTGTCTTGGTTGTAAATATCTTGGAGTTTCATTTTATTTAATCCCGCTCTGGGCTGAATAATTTATCTGATTTCTCTTAAGTAGGGTGGGCATTGCCCACCCTGCTGCTACTACGAAGCTGGGAAAGCTTTAGCTAAGTCGTCACCTGGGATGATAGTTGTGAATAAGACGTATTTGTTGTTTAATTGATAGCGAACGTCTTGCTTAATCAACCGCATAAATTCCCGATGTTCTTGGCGAGATTGACCGACTAAGCAACCAGCGCTAGCTCCTTCAACTTTAGACATATCAAAACCCCAATGCTGGTTGATAAAAAAGTTAGAACCGATATCGATCGCATCCCCAGTTCGGATACCATCTTTGTTGCGATCGCGATATACTTTCACCGTTCCACATTGCACCAGCGCTTCATGAGGATCGCGACCGCTACCGTAATGCGTTCCTACTTGCCAAGCTTGGTATTGTCCGAAAGCAATTCGGGCGACACCATTAGCATTTGGGGGATGTTGAGTAGACCAATTTCCGGGTTCGGTTGTAGCTAACCAGTTACCCACAATTTTGGGAGTTCCTGTAGCTATTTCAATCACAATCCGGCGATCGTTCCATTCATTGAAACTATCCCGATTGGGTTTGCCATCAGCAGAAGCACCTTCAAGATAAACAATGTTGTAACGCTTTTCTCCAACCGCCACAAAGTATGCCTTTGAACGCATATACTTGATAATCCGGCTGGCTAAATCGTTGCTCAAGTTCAGCGGAATTGCTTCCTTAACTTCCAGCAGCGCTTTGCTAGTTTGTGGCCCCAATCCTGACTCTTGAATCTTGAGAATAGATTGCAAGTATTTCAGGGCTTGTGTGGAAAAGAAACCAAACTTACCGTCAACTGGTGGATCGAGCAAACCGAAACGAAACAGGTTAATTTGGACTTCTTCGGCAAGTGCAGTGTCTTGGGCTAAAGTTTCTAAAGAGATAGTCTTTGTGTTGGCAATAATATCGCGCAGTTGCATACAAACCTCGTTAAATATCAAGAGTTGCTAGTTTCCAAATCAGACTTGTTTGGGCCGGGTAACCAGTTCGGTGTATAAACTGAATTTTCAGCTTGCACCCGTCCGGCTAGAGTTGCACCAGTCGTAGCCAAAATAATCACGATATTTACAGTGCGATCGACCGTGATTTTCTTTTCTTTGACTGCCTCACCAACAATCGGCGCAATTGCCGCTACCGCTGTTAATGCTGCTGCCCAGAAAGTTTTGCTGGCAAAGATGCTTTTGGCTTTTGTTTCTGATAAGATTGGTTGGTTGATAGCGTTCATTTCATTTCGACCAACTCGTTTGCTTCATGAATTAAATCTAACTTCGTTCTTTCTGGTGTGCAGTGAGAAAAAGTAGTAAATAGTCACAAGCTTTTGTTCGAGAACCAATGGGTTAAACTCACCCAAAAAGGCGAGCGCAGTCAGAAAAAGTAAGTTAATATTATAAAAATCGTTGAAATCTCTATTAATAAAATGAATGTTGCCGAAGGTCTAGTTATCGTAGATCGAGTTCTGAAGTCAGAAAAGCTCAATGATGTTCAAGAGCAGATACTTCGCCGCTCCTGGGAAGGAGAGACTTATTCAGATATGGCAAAGGAACTCGGCTACGATCCGGAACATATCAAGAATGTTGGTGCTAAGTTATGGAAATTCCTTACTCAAGCTTTCGGGGAGGAAGTAACTAAAAGTAACTTTAAGTCAGTTTTGCGTCGCCGATCGCTGCAAAGCCCCATAGAAGAAGCTACCTCTCCCCCAATCCCTCTCCTACAAAGAGAGCGAAGCATTATAACTCCCCCCTCACCTACTAGGGAAGAGGGGTCTGAGGGGTTATCTCATAGAGATATCAAGCATTACCAGAATTGGGGAGAAGCGCCGGATGTCTCCGTTTTCTACGGTCGCACGGAAGAACTGGCTACCCTGGAACAATGGATAGTAAAAGAACACTGTCGTCTGGTGTTGCTACTCGGTATGGGGGGAATCGGTAAAACTTCCCTATCTGTAAAGTTGGCAGAACAGATTCAGGATAAATTTGAATTTACGATCTGGCGAAGTCTCCGCAATGCTCCTAAACTAGAAGATATCCTGACAGATGCGATCGAATTCCTTTCCCACCAAGAGGAAACCGAATTACCCGACACCGTAGATGGTAAGATATCTAGGCTGATTCATTATTTACGCCAACATCGCTGTCTATTAGTACTGGACAATTTCGAGACCGTACTGCGCGATGGCGATCGCGCCGGACACTATCGAGAAGGATTTCAGGACTACGGCGATCTTTTGCGACGGTTGGGAGAAGAACGCCATCACAGTTGCTTAGTGCTGACCAGTCGGGAAAAACCTAGAGAAATCTTTAGATTGGAAGGAGAAAAACTACCGGTTCGCTCCTTATCTCTGCCAGGTTTAAAAGTTCAAGAAGCACAAGAACTAATTAAGGCGATCGGTTCATTTTCTGGTTCGGAAAATGAATGGAGCGACTTAATTAAATATTACACAGGCAACCCACTAGCCTTGAAGATGGTGGCGGGTGCAATTCGAGATGTATTTGATGCTAAAGTTTGTCAATTTTTGAAATTTTTAGAACAAGGAACAGGGGTTTTTGATGATATGCGCGACCTATTAGAACGTCAATTCAGTCGCTTGTCAGATGCAGAAAAAGAGATTATGTATTGGTTGGCAATTAATCGCGAGCTTGTTTCTTTCTCCGAACTGCGCGAAGACATTATATCATTAGAATCGAAAAGAGAACTGCCGAATGCTTTAACCTCTCTGAGACAGCGAGCCTTAATCGAGGCAAGCGCATCGTGGTTTACGCTACAGCCTGTAGTTATGGAATATGTCACCGACCAATTAATCGAGGCAATTCACGAAGAAATAGAAACGCTAAAAATAGAATTATTTAATAATATATCAATTTATAAAGCGTTAAGTAAAGATTGTATTAGAGATGCCCAATTGCGCTTTATAGTAAATCCACTTAAGCAAAGGTTACAGGAGTATATAAAGGGCAAAAGCCTGGAAGGACATTTAATTCAACTGCTCTCAGAAATGCAGAAAACTCCGCAACTAGAACTGGGATACGCAGCCGGAAACGTCCTGAATTTACTTATTCAAATGAAAGCCGATTTAAGCGGTTATGACTTTTCTAAGTTAGCAATATGGCAAGCATACCTGCAAGGCGTAAATGTAAGGCGAGTGAATTTAGCAGGTGCGAATATAGCTAAATCCGTTTTTATTCAAACCTTCGGCATTATTATGTCCGTGGCAATAACGCGGGATGGAAAACTTTTAGCTAGTGGCGATGTGGATGGTGAAATTCGCCTGTGGCAAGTTGCCAGCGGTCAACTAATTTTCAGCCATCACGCACACGCAGATTGGGTATTTTCAGTTGCTTTCAGTCCGGATGGCAAAACTCTAGCTAGCGCCAGTGCCGACCAAACAATTAAATTATGGGATATTTCCGATCTGGATAATATTCAACAAAGTTTAACTCTGAATCAAGAGGGAGAACATAGGAATTGGATCCGATCGGTTGCCTTCAGTCCCGACGGTCAAACTCTGGCAAGCGGCAGCGTCGATACCACAGTTAAATTGTGGGATATATCTACAAATAAATGCCTAAAAACTTTGCAGGGACACAATAAAGGGATCTGGTCAATTGCCTACAGTCCCGACGGTCAAACTTTAGTAAGCGGCAGCGACGATACAACCCTAAAGTTATGGGATATTAATAGTGGTGAATGCCTCAAAACTTTGACAGGACACAGACTTTTCGTTTTGTCAGTTGCCTTCAGTCCCGACGGTAAAACAATCGCCAGTGGCAGTTTCGATCGCACAGTAAAACTCTGGGATACCAGCACAGGTAAATGCCAATACACTTTAACGGGACAGCAGGGACATAGAGATATAATTCGAGCGGTTGCCTTCAGTCCCGATAGTAAAATAGTTGCCAGCGGCGGTGCCGATACTACCGTAAAAGTGTGGGATGTCAGCACAGGTCAATGTTTAAATACCTTGCAGGGACACAAAAGCTGCATCTGGTCACTCGTCTTCCATCCTTTGGGTAAGACCTTAATAAGTGCTGCGGACGATCGTACCTTAAAACTCTGGGATACTCGCACAGGTGAATGTTTGAATACCGCACAGGGATACAGCAATTGGATACAGTCAGTCACCTTCAGTCCCGATGGTGAAACTCTCGCCAGCGGTAGCACCGATTATATCATCAGATTGTGGGATATTAAAACAGGTAAATGTGTCAAAACCTTGCAGGGACACAAAAATTTGATCCAGTCAGTCACCTTCAGTTCCGATGGTAAAACTCTCGCCAGTAGCAGCGCTGATTTTACCGTGAAAGTATGGGATGTCAGCACCGGTAAATGTTTGAATACTTTTACAGAACATCACCTTTGGGTCTTGTCAGTTGCCTTCAGCCCAGATGGTAACATTTTGGCTAGCGGTAGCGGTGATGGAACGGTAAAATTATGGAATCCCCGCACTGGTGAATGTTTGCAAACTATTGATTTGCAATCGGATCGGGAAGAACAAAATCAAGAACACGAACTTTGGAGTTGGGAAGTAGCTTTCAGTCCCGATGGTAAAATTCTCGCCAGCGGCGGAGAAGATTCAGCAGTAAAACTCTGGGATATTTCCAACATCGAAAACTGTCAGCACGTCGCCACTTTGCGAGGGGAAGTCGGTCATCATAAGGGAGTTTGGTCAATCGCTTTCCGTCCTCAGACGGATAACTCGCGTCCAATTCTGGCAAGTTGTAGCGAAGACACAACTATAAAGATCTGGGATATTTCCGATCTCAACAACTGTCAGCGCTTAACCAGTTTGGATGCACACGAGCAAGGAGTAGAAGCGATCGCCTGGAGTCCCGACGGTCAAACTCTCGCCAGTGGTGGTTGCAATAATACCGTAAAATTGTGGGATGTCGGTAATTTCGATAATTGCAAGAACGTAAAAACCTTAAAAGGACACCAGCGAAAAGTGCGATCGGTCGCCTTCAGTCGGGATGGTAAAATTGTAGCCAGCGGCAGCGAAGATGGCACTATTAAGCTTTGGGATGCGAACACAGGTAATTGCCTGAATACCCTGATACCGGAAAGACCCTACGAAGGAATGAATATTACTGGCGTTACCGGCTTAACTGAAGCTCAAAAAACCACACTAATTGCTCTTGGCGCAGTCGAACAAGAAGAATAAAGCTATTTGCAAGGTTTAGGGTGGTAGAGGCGGTTTTTTTGAATGCAACTGCGGAAAATACGGCCACCAACATTTGATAATTGCAAATTTTAGATTTTAGATTTTAAATTTAAAGGAAAATCTAAATTCTAAATTCAGATGAAACCTACAAGTTTGTTGATTTTAGCTGCCGCTGGCTTATTTGCGGGAATTTTAGCGGGATTTTTGGGCATTGGCGGCGGTACGGTACTTGTACCCTTTTTGGTTGCATTTAATTATACACCCGTGCAAGCCGTTGGCACTAGCAGCCTGTCGATTTTAATTACAGCTATTTCTGGCAGCATACAGAACTGGCGCATGGGTTTTTTCAGCTGGCAAAGGGTGTTGGCGATCGGATTTCCCGCTGTAGTGACAGCACAAATCGGCGTTTGGATAGCCAGCCGCATTCGCCCCTCTTTTCTGCTAGTATCATTTGCACTACTGTTACTCTTGAACATCTACTTAGTCGATCTGCGTCAGCGTCTGAGTGCCAGACAGCCTGTGGGAGATCGGGAGCATACTCAGTCCCCGATCGCTAAAAGTATTGCTAGAATTGCCACTGGGGGTGCAGCAGGCATACTGGCTGGTTTGTTTGGCGTTGGTGGCGGGGTGATTATGGTGCCCCTACAAATGCTACTCTTAGCAGAACCTATCAAAGCTGCCGTTCAGACAAGTTTAGGTGTCGTAGTAATTACAGGTATGTCAGCTTGTGTCGGTCACTTCTTAAAAGGCAATGTCTTACTTTTAGAAGGACTGATTTTGGGATTTGGTGGCTTCTTAGGATCTCAGATTAGTACGCGCTTTCTACCCAAATTGCCCGATCGAATCGTCAGTTTAGCTTTTCGCGCTCTGCTGGCGATTCTATCAATTTATGTATTCTGGCAAGCATGGCAAAAATATAATATAAATCAGTAAAATTTTGAGCCTGAGCGACAGCCAATGAAAAAAGACCGCCACCGCCTCAAATTGCCGCGCATTGCGAACCTGTATATGTCTTCACAAGGCTCCCACGACCGCCGCTTCAATGTTATCCGTAAAGGCTCATCCCACTCCCATTGGCGCGATTCATACCATTGGTTGCTCACCCTTTCCTGGCCGAAATTCCTCGCAGTAATTGTACTGTTTTATTGCGCCGCTAACGGACTGTTTGCCTTAGCATATTTGGCAGGAGGAGATTGCATTGCAAACGCCCGGACTGGCTCATTTCTGGATGCCTTCTTTTTTAGCGTTCAGACGATGGCTTCGATCGGCTACGGGGCAATGTATCCGAAAACCGATTACGCAAATTTTGTAGTGGCGATCGAAGCTTTGATCGGTTTGATGGCCCTGTCTATGGGTACGGGGCTAATGTTCGCCCGCTTTTCTCAACCCACTGCTAGGGTTTTATTCAGTCGCAACGCTGTAATTGCTCCTCATAACGGCGTACCGACGCTGATGTTCCGCACTGCTAACGAACGCCACAACCAGATTTTGGAAGCCCAAGTGCGGGTGAGTTTAATGCGCGATGAAGTGACTTTAGAAGGACAACATATGCGCCGCTTCCACGACCTCAAACTCGTTCGCAGCGAATCCCCCACATTTGCGCTGACTTGGACGGTGATGCACCAAATTAACGAGACCAGTCCTTTGTTTGGCGCGACACCTAAATCACTAGCAGAGGATAACATTGAGTTTATAGTTATGCTAACCGGGCTTGACGAAACGGTTGCCCAAACTATTCACGCCCGTCATTATTATGCGGCAGAGCATATCCTATGGAATATGCGTTTTGTCGATGTCTTTTCCAGGACGCCTGATGGACGACGTGCGATCGACTACTCTCACTTTCACGATGTTGTCGCTATGCAGGATAGGGGCTAGGGACTAGGGGCTAGGGACTAGGGTAAGAAGAGTCTAGAATCAAGGGTTTGAGAAATTAATAACGTTTTAACTGACGAAAGCAGTTGCTATTATTTTCAGCAATTTTCCAGTGCGATCGCTCTTATCCATCCCACCATATTTTCCACCAACTTCGGCTGATTCGGAGAAAAGAATTGCAAACATCCCCAACCCCCAAATCCTTCCCCTTGCAAAGAGAAAGTCGATCCACTTTTACTCGCCTCTCCTTGTAGGAGAGGGGTTGGGGGAGAGGTTACAACACCAATCGCCCCATCAAATTTACCCAATGCAGTCAGGAAAGAGTGCGAAAATCCCTGCGGTTGACTTCCTGTAGATTTTTCGTAGAACACCAAAATAATTTTGCGATCGCTTTTCAATAGTTTCCAATAAATTTTCAGCGCCTGCATCGTCGTCGGTTCTCCCTGCTGACGTTCCCGACAACCTTGCTCAACCATTTCGATATAAATTTCGGCAGCCGGATTATCCAAATCGATAAATTTGCTGACATCGATACAAATCAGCTTGACATTATCTTTGAGATGTGAATCCTTAGCAATTGCAGCTGCCAGCAGACTGGGTAATTCAGCCAGATTGAGGTTTTGAGTGATAAAGTTGGAACCAACACCAGTAGTTTCTGGAACTTCTGGATGAGTCGAAGTCGGCTGGTTGTGCCAAGCTTGATAAAAAGCCTGATAAGTCATATTTTGAGCGCAATGCCACAGAACTTTATAACAAGCTGCGTAGCGAAAATCGCTCTGATTTTGCAAATAATCCTTTAAGCTGGAGACTATTATGGGAAAGCGTTTATTGTCAAGAAAAGCTTTCAAGCAATCGGCAGCTTGGTTTGGGACTTCAGTTCTCTGACTTGTGAGCAGTAGATTGGTTAGGGCATTTTGGGCATCCGCATTGCCAGGATCGATTTTGGCTAATCTTTGCGCTGCATTCCCAATAATAGATTCATTTTGACTGTGTAGCAGCTCGGTCAGGGCTTCGATCGCATCCCTATTGCCAGAATCGATTTTCTCTAAGCTTTCAGCTGCTTGACAGCGGATCGACTCATCCTTAGTAGTATGCAACAGGTGAATGAGGGCAGCGCGAGCCTGTGGGCTACCAATTCCGATTTGGCCAAGCCCGTAGGCCGCTCTATAATGTATCTCCCTGGCTCCAGTAGTATAAGTTAGTTCAATTAGAGCAGCGATCGCATCAGGATTCCCCGTGCCAATTTCCCCCAAGCTTTCTGCCGCTTGCCAACGAATGTAGTCATCCGAACTGGTGTGCAACAAATCGATCAGTTCTGCGATCGCATCGGAGTTCCCCGGATCTATTTGCCCCAACTTCCAAGCAGAAATGGCACGAATGTTCTCAGATTGACTGGTTTGCATCAGATCGATCAGTGCGGCGATTGCATACTTGTTCCCCGGATCGATTTGCCCCAAACCTCTGGCACCTTGCCAACGCAGAAATTCATCCTGACTGTTGTGCAACAAATCGACCAAAGTTGCGATCGCAAACTTGTTCCCCGGATCGATTTGCCCCAAGTGCCGCGCAAAATGAAAACGGTTGGACTCTTCCTGACTGGTTTCTACTCGGTGAATCAGAGCAGCACAAGCATCAGCGTTGCCTACAGCAATTTGCGTCAATATCTGCCCTGTTTTATAACTGGTAGACTTATCCTGACTGGTGTTAAGCAACTTAATGAGGACAGCGATCGCATACTTGTTTCCAGGCTCGATTTGTCCCAAGAGCCTTGCAGCTTGCCAAACGGTTGGCTTATGCTCAGTTGTGTCGATCGAGTTGAGCAGATCTGCGATCGTTCGGCTTCGATCGGTCTCTTGCAAAGCTGCTCTAGCCACCTCTTTAAGTGGATCTTCAACAATAATATTGGCACCGCCAAAGGTAAATGGCCACCTTTCTTGCTTTTCAATTTTATTGACCCCAAACGCCCACTTAACTAGCTGCGTTACGATTCGATCGCCCAAGCTACATTCCCTGAACTCTGCAATGCCTGCTGCGGCTAAAAAATAAGCTCTAACGCCATAAAAATTCTCAATTCCGCATCCATCCTTAAATCCCACTAACGCCTCGATCAACTTTTCCTTTTGCTCTTTCGGCACATTTTCGCGCCCCAGCCACAGTAAAATCACTTGCTTCCACTGTGGCTCAAAAGTTCGATAATTACCTTGGCTGGGATTATGCGGTACGTGATTTATAAAATAGTGCCAATCCTCAACCGCCAAAGCTGCGAAATACTCTTGGAATGTTGGATGGTAAAAAGCATAAACTTTCTCACCCTTATTTTCTGTTTCTGCTGCCACTCCCACTTGATTCAAAAATCCCAACTGAAGCGCTAAATCAAATAATTCTTCATCTGGTTCGCCCAACACTTGACAGACAAAGCGATGTCGCAGACGAAATTTACTTGTTTCTTCAGATATTGCCTTCAAAGCCAATTCTCCCAGTGCCTTATTCAGCTTATGTCGTTGATTTGAATTGGTGGGAAATCTATCTCGCTTCCAATCATAAAGCGCTTCGATGAATTGCTGATAAAGCCCTGCTTTTGTATTCGGTAATTCTCCTTGCTGTCTAGCCCAAGTGCGACACAAAAGCGCTAACCGCAGAGGATTTTTGACTGCATCTTTAATGCGCTCTCTTCCCGATCGATCTAATTCGGAACGCAGACGATCGCCCAATCCTGGATCGCTCTTAAACCAAGAACGGATAAATTGCCCAACTCGATCGGGCGTTTGAACATCTCCCTGAAGCCACCCCAGCCCTAAAGGGACGGGGGTTCAAAATGCGATGAAACCTCCACTTGGCTCTCCCAAATTGGTACAACATCCAAGTTCTTAGTGTTGGCATTTTGAACTTTCGTTGCGACTCGCTCTGACTCTGGGAATTTCCCAAAGGAAGAAGGAACTTGTCCTCCTAATCGCAAGTTAATTTTCGTGGTCGCCTGTCTCCAAGCCGCATACAAGAGCGGTTCCGCACTTAACCAAGCGTTTTGTGCTTGATTCGCTT
>NZ_JACJPW010000030.1 GCF_014696265.1 Aerosakkonema funiforme FACHB-1375
TTAACAAAGAAAAGGGGGCAATCTGACCGGGACGATGGCAGGTGGCGCAATTCTTATTCAGGATAGGCGCAATATCTTTGGTGTAAGTTACCTCACTTGGCTCGTTCCCAGCTTCACTTTTTGTGGTAATATAATCATTCGCTAAACTCACAGGTATGCCAATCAGGAACGCAGCTGTGAGCATAACTACCAAAATGAGAATAACCCGATAAATATTGTGCCCTGGTTTCATTCTTCTATAAGATTAGCTGAAAAGCCGCATACACTTGTCAAATCAAGAATTTATTATAGGCGCAAAGTGACCTAATACGCTGTTCTAAGCTGGAGAGAGTCACTTACTTTGGCAGCCGCAAAGGTAGGGTCGCCGTTATGGGCTGCGTGCAACCTACGAGCGCGGGCACGCATAGCGGCCTCATATTCTGAAAGGACTTGGCTGTAGAATTCATTTACCTGCTTTAGTTCCTCCTGATTGTTCGGTACTATTAGAGTGATGATGAAGTCGCACATTTCATCTTTTGCACTCATTCCCCAAGTCACCCTTTTGGGAGGATCGTTCGGGTTACGTGGATTATCCCTGGAATTGTCAAAGTAGGCTACCATTTCCAGCTTTGTACCTTTAGGCAAATTGAGCGGCTCTTTATACTGGTATTCCATTTGCCAGTTGCGATCCCAGTCTTTAATCCAGATCATCGGTTTGACCGTACCATCTGGAAGAGTTGCTGTCACTTTCATCTCCCGACCCAGAAGGTGCATATGGGGCATGATATCGAGTATTTGTAAATCGATCGGAATTGTCATAGCAGCAGTAACTTTATAGCGCGGCTCTCCTGGGGGAATACTCAAGTTGGGCTGTCCGAATGGAATTTCAATGGCCAGCTTCTGCGGTTCCGTCTTGGCCAAGTATATTGCCACAGTCGATCGATCTGTTATCTCGTTTGCAGTTGGGGGGTAATGGTTTTCCAGAATAATATCTGAGCCTTTTGGAATTAATCTCACAACTCCATCAGGTAAGTAGTCGGGAGAAGTTCCCGGTGTCCAAGTGTAAAGACCGTATCCCCCCTCGTGACTTTTAGGCACCTCAAGACACGGATACCCCACATCAGGATATTGTGCATCCCATCTACGTGCCTCATCACTTGCAGCTTGATAAACAACAGCATGGTGAACAGCCTTGGAGTTGCCCGGTTTGATTTCTATTGCCCTAATGTACAGGTCATTTGGTAGATTTAGCGGCAGTACAAAACATTGATATTGGTCAATCCCTGTAGCTTTAACCGTATAGGGTTCTGGTACTTTTAGAATCAGGTCAGGCAAACCTAGTTGCCAGCCTCCCTCCGGGAATTTTGGTGTTGGTGGCAAATCGGCGGGGTTCCCTTCTGGTGTACCCTCATTTAACCATCGCTCAATCAGCGCAATCTCTTGCTCATTCAACTGTCGCGGATTTTTGAACTCTCCATAGCCCGGTGCTGCTTTCCACGGTGGCATATAGCGCGATGACGTCGCCCAGGCTATTTCCATCGCGTGAGTTGCCGCATCTTGGTAAGTTAACAAAGAAAAGGGGGCAATCTGACCGGGACGATGGCAGGTGGCGCAATTCTTATTCAGGATAGGCGCAATATCTTTGGTGTAAGTTACCTCACTCGGCTCGTTGCTTCCTGTTTGACGAAATGTTGAAATAGAGTCAGTCGCCAAGCTTACAGGTATACCAACTCCGAAGCTAGCTGTGACGATAATTACCAAAACTATAATAACTCTATAAATCTTCACTGCTGGTTTCATCTCTGTGTCATTCTTGAGGCATATAGATTTGCCGATCGAACAAGTACCAATCTTGAGCGCATCGCCAAAAATTCACAACCAACTGAAAAATCCCTTGCCTAAGTTACTCATACCAAATCTTGATTCCCTCGTCTAGTTCAGGAGTCTGGAATTTATCAATTTGTTCGTAGTTTTATGGTAGTGCTTCACGAAGCAAAAAAGGGGTAAGAGGAAGTCGATTTATGACTCCTAAATTCTGGTTAGGAAAGCGTTTTAGAGCAACGCTTCCCGAATAAAAAAATGGAGGAGAGGAAGCAGATTTGGGACAATCTTAAATTTTGGTAAAATTCTGGGGAAATACTTGCGTTTAGAGCTTTTAGTTGACGGCAATATGATGCCATAGTAAAAACTACAATTCGTCTATCCGCATCGAGAATCCGAACATATGGTCAGATACTACCAGATAACCGGAAGAACTCAAAAAGCTGAGCTTATAGCTCCCCAAACTCCCTCGGTAAATTAATTCAATCCTGTAACTTGAGATTCTGTTTTCAGAGTCACTTCCTCCGGATCGCTCCTAAACGTCCTGGGTAGCTGTACTCCATACATTATTGCTTTTACAAGCATAAACATCGACAGACCGAACCATAACAGATGGTTACTGTGAAAATATACAGCGCCTAAAGCCACAGGCAGAAATCCCGCAGCCATAGCGACTAAAGTAACGTTGCGAACCGTATGCCCTTCTGTTAAAGCCAAGAAGTAGCCATCAAATATGTAAGCAATCGAGCAAATTCCCATAACGGGTAGTAACCACCGCACATAGATATCAATAGTTTCAGTTACTTCGGTATGGTCGGTTAACAGCCCAAATACATTTTCAGGGAAGAAGACAGTCAGAAGAGATATGCTAAGTCCCAGCAGTAGACTGGTTGCTACAGAGACTCCCACCACAGGCATTAACTGCTCATTAGCTTTTTTGCCTACAAATTGTCCGCTGAGGCTTTCTGTAGCCAATGACACTGCCTCTATCAAGTAGAAGTTTAAGTTAACCAACTGCATCATCAAAGTATTTTCAGCAAAGATAATCGTCCCCATATTGGAACTTAGGTCTTGGAAAATGTTGAAACAGAAGATGGTAACTATCATGGCGACAAATAAGTTTCCACTAAGAGTAAAGGCAGATTTAAAACCTGACTTTTGAAAAACTTTTACTGCCGCCGTTTTTAATTCTTGCCACTGGACTTGTAGGCATAAAAAAATCAATCCTACCAACAACACTAGATACTGGGTAATACCTTGGGAAAGTCCAGCCCCCGTACTTCCCCAGTCCCACCGGACAATAAACAAGTAGTTTAGTAGCACATTGCTGGTGTTGCCAACAAAGGACATCAGCAACACCTTGCCACTCATCTCTTGAGCCAGAAACCAACCAAACAGGACAAAGTTGATCATCACAGCAGGGGCTGCCCAAATCCTGGCGTTGAAATAATCAAAAGCTGAAGCTTTGGCTTCTGGAGTACCACCTAGTAGCACAAACCCTACTTCTCGCAACGGGTACTGCAAAACCAAGATGAGTAAACCTATCCCTACAGCAATTAAAACATTACGCAGTCCTGTCAGAAGAACTTCCTCTCGATCGTTTCGCCCTACAGCTTGAGCGGTTATCCCTGTAGTACTCATTCGTACAAAAGACAAAATAGCGTAGATGCCGTTAAACAGGACTGTAGCCAGAGCCACCCCAACTAACTGATTAATATCTGATAAGTGACCTAAAAAAGCCACACTGATTAAACCAGCTAATGGCTCCATGATGTATGAAACTGTGTTAGCAAGAGCCAGTCGGAAGAAGCGACCGAGAAAATTGTATTGATTTGAAATGGTCAAATTCATCGATTAATTCGAGTAAGTTACAGGCCAAACAGAGCGACTCTAGGTACAGGCTAGTGCAAGAAGGCAGACGGCAGACGGCAGAAGGGATATTGCTTGTCAAGTCAGCTAGTCAGCTTTGTTCAACTGGTGGTTTATTTCTGCCGTGCTGCACTAATCCAAATTTAATCTTAGTTTACATTACTTTTCGCCAACCATCTGGAATCGGCTCGACGCTGCTTTGCCCGACAGGGTAATCTGAGCAAATTTCACTTTATAAAATTTCCACAACTTCCCCTATAGCCGTAGTTGCCCTCAAAGCTGCTTCTGAAATTAATTGGTGGGTGTGGGTACTTAGATGTGCTAGATCCCAATACAAATATTGGTCTGGGTTAACCCCTGGTGGTAGTGTAAAATTGGCTACTTCCGGGCTACCACCAGCACCCGGTACCACATTGCCGAGGTTAGTGATTCCGTAATTCTGGGGATTGGCCCGCACTTGCCTGAGAAACCCAGTAAAATCTACAGGAATAATGTTAATATTCAGGCTTTTTTCTAGATTTGGTATAGTTGCTGCCAAAATGCTGGCGTGCTGGTCAACTAATTGTGTGTATGATTGTTGAAACTCAGGACTTTGACTAACCGAGAAGGGAGAGCCGGATGGGTTTGGTAAGTTCGGCATCATAAAGTTTTTCCCACCAATAGCGGCCAGTTTTGTTACCGCTGTAGCAAGATTATTAATTGTCGGCCCAGCTTCTGTTGCTCCGCCAACAAGATAATCATTACCTCCGGCATACACTACATAAAGTGCTTTCGGGTCGGCTACCGGATGAGTGGCGACAAAATTATCAACTTGCTTCTGCAATGGTGGCGCGGGAGGTGCGCCCTCAAAGCTAATCACATCCTCATTTCCCGTTTGAGCGCCGCCAATGGCAAAGTTATTGGCAGGATCGACTGGTAATGCCAGTTGCGGTGCCAGATATTCCGTCCATACCCGGCCATTGGTGAAACGTCCGCCAAAATAAGGCGGGCTTGGTGGCAAGAAACCTCCTAGTATAGCATATAAATTCCCATCGTCTGATTGACTGTCGCCAAAGACGTATATCTTATCGAACAGCTGGCGGGGAATGCGACCTTCTTTGCTACCAAAGGCGATGAAATGTTCTGTCGCTCCAATTGTGCCTTGTTTGACTGCATTAGCTACGTCTGTATTCCGGCCCAGGTAAAAGTTGGTATCGACAAAGGAGCTAGGGGCGCGGCCTTCACGGTCACCGAACTCGATGAAATGTTGTATGCCGGTGAGTATATCTGTGTTAACAGCAGCAGCCACATCCTGGTACTGTTGCAGATAATATTTAGTATCGAACAGCTGGTTGGGGTTGCGGTCTTCAATTTGACCGAAGTTGATGAAGTGTGTAAACGCTGTGGTCTTTCCTGCGTTTACTTCACTAGCTACATCCTGATATTTTTGCAGATAATAGCTGGTATCGAAATAGGCGCTGGGGTCGCGTTGTTCAAATTGACCGAATTGGTTGTAGTGGAGAAAACCAGTGCTGAACTCGCCCCTTGATACGGCTACTGCTACATCTGAGTTGCTATTTAGATAATAGGCTTCGTCGAATAGTTCGTTGGCAGTCAACATAATTATTTAGCCTGTGCCTGGTGTTAATTTCTTGGTTTTACCCAAGTATGTCGTCTGTTAAAATATGGTATAGATAAATGGTGCCACCGCAGAACTCTGAGCAAATGTAATCAAAATACCGAGAATCACTAAAGTCATTATCAGCGGAGCAAGCCAGTATTTTTTCTGCTCCTTCATGAATTTCCAGAGGTCTTTAAACAGGTCAAGTGTCGTCTCAAACATTAGAAAGGTTTCTCCATACTTGCTATTGTGATTTCCTGGCTCGGTCGGCAATAAGTTTTTAGATTTGCATCAAACTTTCGAGCCATTGGGTCTTGATTGAACAGCCGCATAATCGCGCCCATCGGCATCATTAAAGCAAAGAAAATAGTTCCCAGGATGATGCGAGTGTTGACCCAACCAAGCACAAGTCCAATTCGCATCCAGACTTGATAAACAGGCCCAAGTCCTGTCGGAACTAAGGCAGCCAAAACCCAGAGAACTCCAGCAATAATCCATGCCGAAAGCGGCACGGTATGACCGCGAAGCCACGGCAATAATAGGCCAAACAAAACCGCTACAATTGTACCAGCGATCAGTCCAAAATCTCGCAGTTCTTTTTTGTTAAGTTGTGGAATTTCCTCCATGAAGCTGTTCCTCTAATCCAACACAAATTCTTTTTTCCAAGCATCATCCTGTTCCAACTGCCCTTGTTGAGACTTGGCCAACAAGAAATTCTCCAGCACCAGATAGTCGATCTCAGTACGCATAAAGCACCGATAGGCATCCTCTGGAGTACAGACAATTGGCTCACCGCGAACATTAAAGGAAGTATTCACCAATACTGCTGCCCCAGTTTTCTGTTCAAAATGACGGATGAGTTCATAATATCGGGGATTGGTTTCTTGATGAACTGTCTGAATCCGGGCTGAGTAATCCACATGGGTAACAGCAGGAATGGTAGAGCGAGGAACGTTCAGCTTATCTATCCCGAATAGTTGCTGTTGCTGGGAGTTCATCGTCTGGCGCAAATTCTCTTTGATAGGAGCGACAAGTAGCATATAAGGACTGGAGCGATCGATTTCAAAGTAATCTGAAACTCGTTCGGCTAAAACTGATGGGGCAAAGGGGCGGAAAGATTCCCGATATTTGATTTTCAGATTCATGACAGACTGCATTTTGGGACTGCGGGGATCGCCAATAATCGATCGACTCCCCAATGCGCGAGGGCCAAATTCCATCCGACCGGAGAACCAGCCCACGACATTTTCTTGAGCTAAAATTTCTGCCAGTTTTGGTAGGAGTTCGTTATCTTCTAGTTGCTCGTACTTAGCGCCAACTGTATCTAGATAAGCGCGAATTTCTGATTGGCTAAATTTAGGCCCAAGATAGCAACCCTGCATGGTATCTCTACCTTTAAAGGAGCGAGGTCGATCTTTGTACTGATGCCAAATCGCCAAGGCAGCTCCTATAGCACCCCCGGCATCACCGGCAGCAGGTTGAATCCAGATATCTTTGAAAGGACCTTCTCGCAAAATTCTACCATTGGCGACGCAATTGAGAGCTACACCACCAGCCAGACACAAATAATCTTCACCCAGCTGTTGGTGTACCGTTTTGCTCAGTCGCAACACCACTTCCTCAGTTACTTTTTGAACAGAGGCAGCTATGTCCATTTCACGTTGGGTCAGCTTGCTTTCTGGTTTACGGGGTGGGCTACCAAATAGAGTGTCGAACTTCTGGTTGGTCATAGTTAGACCGGTGGTGTAGTTGAAGTATTCCATGTTCAACCGGAAACTGCCATCTTCTTTGAGGTCTAACAGATGGTCAAGTATCAAGTCTGCATATTTGGGTTCCCCATAAGGTGCTAATCCCATCAGCTTATACTCACCAGAGTTAACTTTGAAACCGGTGTAGTAAGTAAAAGCTGAATAAAGCATCCCCAAGGAGTGCGGAAAGTCAATTTGCCATTTGGGTGTTAGCTGATTGCCTTCCCCTAACCAGAGGGAAGTTGTTGCCCATTCACCGACAGCATCGAGGCAAAGAACCGCAGCACGCTCGAAAGGACTGGGGAAAAAGGCTGAGGCAGCGTGAGATTGGTGATGTTCCGTAAAGAGCAGGGGAGGTAGTTGAGAGGGCTGGCAATTTCCCAGTTTGGCAAGTTCTTTTTTTATGACTGATTTAAGGTAAAGCTTTTCTTTGAGCCAGACTGGCATGGAGGTAATAAAAGAGCGAAACCCCTTTGGGGCATAGGCTAGGTATGTTTCTAGGAGTCGATCGAATTTAGTAAATGGCTTTTCATAAAAGACTATATAATCCAAGTCTTGAAGCTGGATTCCGGCTTCTCTCAAGCAGTAAGAGATCGCTTGGCTAGGAAAACTTGGATCGTGCTTTTTTCTTGTAAATCGTTCCTCTTGTGCAGCCGCTACAATCTCACCATTTCCGATCAGGGCGGCGGCGCTATCGTGATAGTAAGCTGAGATACCTATAATATTCATTGCTGCTTTCCAAAACCGATCGAAACCTTTTGTCCCCTTAAGTTACACCAAGTAGGCCACCCACGAGTGGGAAAAAATCTGAACAAATGGGAACCAAAGGGCGTATCAAGGAGAATTGCGTTAATTATAAATCCATAAGGCTCGCTCCTCCCCAGTGCTAAAGAGACGGGGATTCTTGCTTACCTACAGTGGGACATTCAAGTATCTTAATCACCACAGGTACGCGAGAGCTTTTTTAGGGATACAAGCAACGTATTGAGTTGCTTTGCGCCTATAATAGCTTCTCGTTTAACGAGTATATATGGCTTTTTTGCCAAATTCATAGACAGATGAAACCAGCGCTCACTATTTATCGAGTTATTCTAGTCTTGGCAGTTATACTCGCCGCCGCCTTCGCAGTTGGCGTACCTGTGAGTTTGGCGAATGAATCTATTGCTTCATTAAGTCAAGCTGGCAATCAGCCGACGACATCGGTAACTTACACCAAAGATATTGCACCTATCCTCAATCAGAATTGTGCTACCTGTCATCGCCCCGGTCAGGTTGCCCCTTTCTCGTTGTTAACTTACCAAGATGCAGCAAATCACGCCGAAGAAATAGCTTGGGCAACTTCTTCGCGCTATATGCCACCGTGGAAAGCCGTGCCTGGGTATGGAGAGTTCAAAAATTCGCGACGTTTGAGCGATCGAGAAATTGCCCTGATTCAGGAATGGTTGAACACAGGTACGGTCGAGGGCGATGCAGCCGATTTGCCACCAACACCAGAATTCCCGGAGGGAGGCTGGCAACTAGGATTGCCTGACCTGATCCTAAAAGTACCACAACCATACACAGTTGAAGCCGCAGATGGAGACAGATATCAATGTTTTGTACTGCCGCTCAATCTGCCGGAAGACCTGTACGTTAGGGCAATAGAAATAAAACCAGGTAATTACAAAGCTGTTCACCATGCGAATCTACATCAAGCTGCAAGTGATGAGGCACGTAGATGGGATGCAGAATATCCAGGTTTAGGATATCCATGCCTGGGGGAGAATAAGAATCACTGGGCGGATATTATTTATATGTGGACACCGGGAATGTTGGCAAACTACTTACCTGATGGGGTTTCCAGCGTAATCCCTCAAGGCTCGGATCTGATTTTGGAAAACCATTACCCCGCAACTGCAAATGGGATGACCGATCGATCCAGTGTGGGAATATACCTGGCTTCCACCAAACCGCAGAAGCTGGCCACCAAACTTTTATTCGGACAGTATAACTTGGAAATACCCCCTGGGGAGCCACACTATAAAGTCACCGCTACTAGAACAATTCCGATTGATGTGCAAGTCATTGATGTCAAGCCCCATATGCACTTTCTCGGTCGAGAGATGAAAGTTCGAGCAATTCTTCCAGATGGTACGATCGAACCGATGATCTCGGTGAAAGACTGGAACTTCAACTGGCAATTGGATTACGAATATTCGCATCCGTTGAACTTGCCGAAAGGCACAAAGCTGGAGATGGAAGCCTACTTTGACAATTCCAGCGATAATCCATATAACCCAAACGATCCTCCGAAAACGGTAACTTGGGGAATGTACTCAAAAGATGAAATGTGCGACCTCTATGCCACTGTAATGGTAAATAATAACCAGGAGGAACTCAGGCGAATCAATGAATTCAACGCTACAGTTACGACTGAGCCTGAAATGTTGAACGCTTCTGCTTCAGATCCCGATCCCGCTATGCAGCTTAACAGGACACATAGTTAGTTGCGATCGCAAACGTAACTTTGGGGATGAAGTTATAGCGGTTTTCGAGGGGATGAAGTGTAGAGACGTTGTATAAAACGTCTCTACAAACTCCCAAATGTGCTATTGTATCTCCGTATGTCTACTTCAAGTTCTGAATTCATCAACTATGACTGAAGACTTGCTAGCTAAATTAACCGATCGAGCGAAAATTATTGAAGTCGTTAATCAATATGGGTTAGCGATCGATCTGCGTAATTGGGAGCTTCTTCACAACGTTTTCGCCAATCCCGTTGAGGTTGATTATTCCTCAATTGGAATACCAGTGGCAAGTTTCCAGCCAGAAGAAATGGTTAATGCTGCTCGCCAAGATTTATCCGGATTGAAAGCTACTCAGCATCAAATCACTAACCATGTTGTGGAAATATCAGATGATACCGCGATCTGTGTAGCTCATGTGAGTGCAATGCACTTTCTGCCCAACGATCAAGGAGATAACACCTTTGAAATGGGCGGTTACTACACAGCCGGATTGATTCGGATCGGATTGGAAAATCAAGCAATGGAAGTTTGCAGTGCTTTGGACTCGTGGTAATAACGATATCTTTTGACTTGCCAAGAACGCATAGGAGCCTAACAACCCCGTGGCAGCGGAATGACGAAATCCCAGGGCGATCGCATCTAATTTTGACTTGACAAAATGTCCTAAATGTATATCTACATCAAGCTAGAGATTTGCACTAGCAAATGCTTTTTTGGCTTCTCTAGCTTTTTCTAACCAGCTATCAAACAACTTTTGATGTTTATTAATCGACTCTTCGGCACGCAGTCGAGTCGGTTCGGGACTATTTTTACTTTCCTGGAATATCCAAATTAAAGTTTTTTCAGATGAGGGATTTTAATAAAAATTAAGCTCGATGACTTAGGCAGAAATCGGTTTTATTTGACGTAAATTTGTTGTGGATCGTGATTCATAATATAGTTAAAAACGATCGAACTAAATTTATGGAAACGAAACCTAAAACATCAAGACAACTACATCCAGGATGGATTGCCATGATGAAGGAGCTTGAAGCCAGCAATGCTCCCGAACTCTGGGAACTTTCACCAACTGAGGCACGTATTCTTGAGAGGCAATACGCCGAGCAGGTATCTATAAATACAGAATCTCTTCCCTTGTACTCTGTGGAAAATCGCGAAATTCCCGGAATAGCAGGAACAATACCAGTGCGGATCTACACACCACAGGCAGTAAACAAAGATACGCCTTTCCCGATTCTGGTTTTCTTCCACGGCGGTGGTTGGGTACTCTGTGACTTGAATACTCACGATCCAATCTGTCGCCACTTGTGTAAACAAGCAGATTGTATTGTGGTCTCAGTTGACTATCGTCTGGCACCGGAACACAAATTTCCAGCGGCGGTGGAGGATGTTTTTGCCGCTACCCAGTGGGTGGCCCAAAATGCTTCGATATTGGGAGGAGATCCGACACGAATAGCTGTAGGTGGCGATAGCGCTGGGGGCAACCTCTCGGCTGTAGTTACCCAACTGGCTAAAGCCAATGGCAGTCCGAGTCTGATTTTTCAACTGCTGCTGTACCCAAATATATATATTGCCCCCAAATTTCCCTCTCGTGAGGTGTATGGTCAGGGCTATCTTCTGACTGAGAAAATCATAGAATGGTGTAATAACCACTACCTCAACAGTGAGGCAGATGTGTTCGACCATCGGGCTTCGCCTGGATTAGCAGAGGATTTAAGCGGTTTACCACCTGCGTTGATTATCACCGCCGGATTCGATCCCTTTGTTGATGAAGGCGAAGACTACGCAAAAAAGTTACGCAATGCTGGAGTTGAAGTTGAATATACCTGTTATGAAGATATGATTCATGGCTTTATCTATATCCAGGGCGTAACTGAGGGACGTGAAAAGGCGCTAGTCCAGAGTGCAACAGCTCTGCGTCGCGCTTTCACAAAATAAGAATTAACCAAAAGCTTTCTCGGTTTCCCTAGCTTCTTGTAACCAGCGATCGAATAAATTTTGATGCTTGTTTACCCACTCTTCGGCATGGTGTCGAATCTCTGCTGAGCTATCTTCACCAGAGTGGTAGAGAAGTTGTTGGGCCAAGATATCTTCGATCGGAATTTGTACTCGTTCAAACAAGGCTTTGGCTGCTAGGTTAGCTGTTAAAAATTCTTTTGTCGCCACAACGCGCAACCGATCTACAATAAATCCGAGATTTCTTCCATTTATCGAAGTGTCTTTTTCTGTAAACTTGCCAAATTTTTCTGGTATTGAGGTGAAGGGAACTTCTAACCAAACAACATCCTCATCTGGTTTTAAGATTGCCTCCAACCACATGGGACTCCAGGTATAGTAAAGGATTGGTTTTCCTTGCCTGTAACGAGCAATCAGATCTGCGTGTAAGGCTGATAATTCTCCTACATCATGCTCAACAGTATCCCGCAGCCCATAAATATCTAAATGATGATTGATGATTTCATCACAACCCAAACCCGCACTGCAACCAGCTAAATTTGCTTTACCATCTCCGTCCGAGTCAAAAAGAAAGGCAATTTTGGGGTCTTGCAGTTGTCCCAAGTTAGTGATGTGATATTGCTCGGCGGTTTTTCGATCGATCTGATAACCTTGAGGGAGATTAGCAGTAATCTCTCCCAGTCGCTGTAATTTTTGTTCGCCGCCACTTTTTTGAAAGAATGTTTCGTACAATTTTTCCCAGTAGACAGCCGTGAAATCGATTTCGTCGGTGGCGAAAGCAGCGTGCAGGAGAGAGATGTTACTAAACTGATGTAGTTGTGCAATCTCGTAACCGAGCTTTTCCAGAGCGATGTCAACGATTTCTGCAATAAATTTATCTTGGGGAGCATCATAGGCAGAGCGTACAATTACTCGTTTAATGGGCATTTTTATGACTGATTTTGATTCTGTAGTTGCCCTAGAAGTTGGCAGGTAGAAGATTAAACCCACGAGCAATGTTGCTGCTAGGGCAACCAAAGTCAGTACTTTTTTGGTATTTACTTCAACAAACTCGGTTTCTTTTGAATTCTCTTTTTTTTTATTATGTTTAACTGGGAGAGGAGAAAACCGATCGGCCCTTGCTCGAACCAGGAAACTTGGCGATCGGCTTCACCTACTGCTTGGCTAATGCGATCGAGCATAATCGCAATCAAAACAATCCCCAATCCGCCTACGGCAGCCAGTCCTACATTCAAGCTGCTGGTGCCCTGTAATACCATCATTCCCAGTCCTTGCACGGCAATCATCGAGGCAATCACCGACATTGATAAGGCGATCAAGATTGTTTGATTCAAACCGGTCAGGATGCTGGGCATCGCGAGGGGAAGAAGTACTTCCCACAGCACTTGTTTCGGGGTCGAACCAAAAGCGATCGCTGCTTCGACTACTTCTGTTGACACTTGCCGGATGCCCAAGTTGGTGAGGCGAATTAGAGGTGGTATAGCCACAACTAATGTAACTATTACTCCCGGCACTTTGCCAATGCCAAACAGCATTACTACAGGGACGAGATAGATAAACAGCGGCAGGGTTTGCATAAAATCAAGTACAGGGCGGACAAATTGTTCCAGGCGATCGCTTCTGGCACAAGCAATGCCAATGGGAACGCCGATCGCCGCACAAAATAATACTGCTGTCCCCATGAGAGAAAGTGTCATCATTGTTTGTTCCCACACCCCCAAAAAGCCAAGGAATATGAGCCCAATGACGCTATAAATAGCAATTTTTCGCCCAGCCAGTTGCCAGATTGTCAAGCCAAGAATTAGCAGCAAAATCAGGGGAGGAATAGCAAGGAACAGCCATTCTATGCCATCAAGTGCTAAGCTAAAAGGAATCCGAATGATTTGGAAGATGGGACGACAGCGATCGACCAGTAAATTAACGCCGGTGTTAATCCAATCTTGAATGGGTATGGTATAAAGTTTAAAGGGATTTAAGATAACATCAAGTCTTCCTTGACTTAAGGCAATGAAGTAACTGGATAAAGCCAAATAATTTAACATTTTAGATTTGGGATTTGGGATTGCCTTTTTGCTGCTTTACTCGTCCGCTGTTCTAGCCCCTAAAGGCGGTCAATCAGCTGACGGCTAGTTGGGCATCGTTAATATATTAACAAGAACATCTGATTGTTCAACAACTCCTTTGAAAAATCCTTCCCCATCAACTACGGCTATAGGGAGTCCTTGTTGGCAGAGATGAAATGTATTTTCTAACCTCGTGGAAGCATTAACTTGGGGAAAGTGGGTCTGCATCAGTTGGCTGATGTCATCCCTGCCTTGTGAAATGGCGGTTTCCAGAGTTTTTCTATTGACGGTACCAACAGGTTTGCCGTCGCGATCGACAATATACATATCGTTGCAGTCGTAATGTAACATTTGCTTTAGTGCGGCGCTAGGATCGTTGTCTTCACCGAGAATTAAAGGAACTATTTGACGAGCAATAGTACCAGTTTTGATGACTTGGGCGCGGTTGACATCTTGGATGAAAGCGCGGATATAATCATCGGTAGGGTTGGTAACCAGTTCTTCGGGAGTGGCGATTTGAATGATGCTGCCATCTTTCATGACGGCAATGCGATCTCCTAATTTCAGCGCCTCGTGAATATCATGGCTGATAAAGACGATCGTTTTGTGCAGCTGTTTTTGCAGGCGCAGCAATTCCTCCTGCATTTCACGTCGAATTAGGGGATCGAGAGCGCTAAATGGTTCGTCCATCAGTAAAATTTCAGCATCTGTAGCTAAGGCACGGGCTAGCCCTACCCGCTGCTGCATTCCCCCACTCAGGGAAGCGGGTAAATAAGAAGCCCATGCAGTTAAACCTACTGTTTCCAGGATTTCTAGGGCTTTTTGGTGGCGAGAAGTTTTGTCCGTTCCCCGCACTTTTAAACCGTACTCAACATTTTCAGCCACAGTCTTGTGGGGGAATAACCCAAAATTTTGAAACACCATTGAGATTTTGAGCAGGCGAATTTCTCGCAGTCTTTTTTCCTCAACGTGAGCGATGTCTTCGTCATCTATATATATATGCCCGCTGGTAGGATCGTTCAAACGGTTAATGCAGCGTATTAGCGTCGATTTTCCCGAACCAGATAATCCCATTACGACGAATAATTCGCCTTGATTGATTGTCAAAGAAACATTTGCAATGCCTACAACATGACCTATTGCTTGCCTAATATGATCTCTACTTTTACCTTCGCGAAACATTTGGAGAGCTAAGCGCGGGTTTTCTCCATAAATTTTGATCAAATTTTCAATTCTTACTTTAGGTTGTAAATTTTCCATTATTACCTCTCAATTTAATTACTAAATTTCCCCAAAATTAATGTTTTCCCTAATTAATTATTTCACAATAAATAACCATAATTCATTTTCAACCTCTAATTTAATCTAGCTGCTTGCCAATTATATTTTTGGCACTTATAATTAAAGTATGTGTTTCGCTCGGCTCGCTCGATGGTATTAAGCTTATCCCCACCCATATCCTAACTTTTGACTTCTTTTTCATACTTTTTTCAGGATTGAATTCCAGTTTTTCGAGCCGTTATACCCGTACATATCTTGATAGTATGTATCGATTAGATATTCGGTTTTATGATTCATTAACCAGCTTTTCAACTCCTCTAATTTACGTTTTCCTTTTTCTAATACTTCTTGGTCGTCCCAATCATCCCATTCCAACTCCCACATAGTTTGATTGGTATCTTCGACAATCAAGTAGTCTCCACTTTGGACGCCGTGACTGTGAAAATATTCAACAACTCCTACTGCATCAGCATGAGCATCTTCTATGATTAACCAAGGATGAGCGAGCGTTGCAAGCATTTCCGGTGGCATTATGGCAGCCATATTATTACAATCCCCCTCTAAAAAATGAACTCGCGAGTCAGTTTTTGCTTTTTCATCAAGGAGGGAAAGGTCAATATCTATACCATAGACACGACCTTCTACTTGGAACATTTCCAAGTGATCGGCTAGCCAAATGGCACTACCACCGCTTAATGCTCCAATTTCAATAATTGTTTTCGGTTTGAGTTCGTACAAAAGCATGGGATAAAGAGCCATTTCAGTTGGCCCTTTATCGAAAAGTATTCCTTTCCAAGTTTGGAAGTAAGCGTTTTCCAAGAGCGATCGCCAAGCAGGTGCTGGAATATCGCATCGATCTTTTCTTTCAGAAATTTTGGCAAACCGATTTGGTTTGAAAGGAGCCTGTTTGTGGATTGCTGCTTTGACAACGCTTTGGTAGCTCATTCCGTTTTTTTCCTTGCTACTTTCAAGTTAATTTCCATTGATAGCGAAATGGGTTGCTTCCAACTCGCGTTGATAAAAGTATCTTGCCAAAAAGTAGTCCCATTCCATATAAGCTACCCTAAAATCTCTCACTCCGACAGAAGCATCGTAATCTGTCCTGCCGTGGAGAGCCCGGAAGTTTTGGATGAGCAGACAATCTCCGGCAGTCAGGCGAAAACGGTATTGGTAATCGAGATTATTAAGATACCGAGAGAAGGCAGTATAAGCTTCATAAAAACGCTCTAATTGGTCGAACGGTAATTGCGGCACGCAGTTTTTATGACTGAAGCGAATGGCGGTAACATTACCTGCTTTATCTACTTCGATGATAGAAGCTACCGGACGAAAGAAATATTGATGCTCGTGTTGAACGCGCCAAAATTGTATGGGAGTTTCTGCCAAAATTTGAAAATAGTCTGGATGATTTTCACGAAAGTCTTTGGCGACGCGAAAACCATCGATCGTAAATGTTTGTCCGCCAGATGCTTCGTTTTTTGCACAATGGATAAATTGTGTTGTCCGATGTCCGTACCAGAAAGTCAGATCGTTGTGGGGTGGGATGCCGTGACTGGTTGCAGCTAAGTCTTTGCCGACTTTTTGTGTCATGATGTCACCGTATTCGGTGTTGCGGACTGGGCCGAAGGATGAGATAAAGGCATCAAGTTCTTCTAGGGGAATATTTCGCAGGATGATAAATCCTAGAGATAACAATTGCTTCATCCAAATTTTAAAATCTGATTTACGAACATCGGGCCACTCGATCGGGTTGGCTTCCAACCAAGCTTTGTCCCACAGAATCACATTTTCGCCGATCGGAGATTGAGGTTGTGGATCGCAAGTGTGAGCGAGTAGCCAAGAAATGGGAAAAACGCTGCGGAGAGGGGGATTTTCGTTCCAGTCAACGATCAAGTTGCCATCGCGCTCTTCGATAAACTTCGGTTCTGGGTGTGCGGGGCGATCGCAAATGTCATTCAGTTTTTCGAGGGAATCTGGATGACGATTTTGAGAATTCAGACAATTGTCGCGCAACCAGGTATAGTGAAAGCGTTTACCGCCGATCGTAACAAATTGTTTTTCTTGCATAACTTGCATAAGCAGGAACTCCTAAATTAAATTTCAGATGGCAGATTTGAGATTTCAAATTTTGATAAATCTGAAATCTCAAATCTGAAATTAAAACCAAGGTGGTATTTCTTCTGTATTTATATAAACAACGATCGCTTGAGGCTTGTTATTAGTATCTGCTTTTGAGAGCGCTTCTGCAAATACCAGCCGCATTTCCGCCTGAGTGCGAACCTCATAAGCATCTGCTCCGAGTCCTTCGGCAAACTTAACGAGATCGGGTTTTCCCAGCTGATAGTAATTTTTCCAGACTGACGGCTCTGGAAAATACTGATTCATGGCTTGACTAATCATATTCAAGTCATTGTCATAAAGGATTACCCAAACGACACCAACATTGTACTGGGCAGCGGTCGATATTTCATTCCCCTGCATCATAAAGCCGCCGTCGCCAGTAATGGCTACGCAAACCTGATTTGGCGAGCCTATTTTACCGCCGATCGCACCAGCAGTGCCGAATCCCATTGGCCCGATCGTAGAGGAAACGTGAAATTGGACTGGTGGATCGAGTTCCAAGTAGTGCCATGCCCAGTGGGTAGAGTTACCGCTATCGATAAAGATATGACCTCCTTGACGCAGCTTTTCGTTATCGTTGATACACTTCATCAAAGCTTGCGGTAGGATAGGTGCAGCTTCAGAATTGCGCTTTTGCGGTTCGAGGAACGGTGAGTGAGTTTCCCGGATCTGTTCGATCGATGCCCGACGCTCTGCTACAGTTGGTTCGTCTGCTTGAGTGCGATCGCTTAGCTCAAACAGATTGTCAATTACGGTGCCGATTTCTGCGACAATTCCTAGTTGGACGGGGAAGAAGCGAGCGATCGCGCTTTGATCTAGATCCACCTGAATCAAAGCACCCTTGGGAATCAACAGTTCTTTGCCTGCTTGAGGAGGAATTGTACTGTATCTACCCAGACTAGATCCCATCACCATCAGGGCGTCGTAATGAGAACTCTCCAGATAGTATTTAGGCCAATTGCAGCCAGCAACGCCGTAATTTCGGAATGACAACCAGTGACTTTCTGGAAAAATGGCCTTAGCATCGGGAGTTGTCATCACTGGAATGGCAAACTTTTCCACAAATGACTTGAATTTTTCCAGTTTCTGGCGATCGCGAAGTACTTGGCGACATCCGTTCCCCAATAAAATTAGTGGCTGTTTGGCATGAGTGAGATAATCAAATGCCTGTTGCACTTGATGAGGACTTGAGGATTGGGGAATTGCGCGATAATATTCTGGCTTAGTGGGAAATGCCATCGCCTCAGATAGGTAACTGCCAGCGAGTTTGTCCGACAAACCGATACAAGTAGTACGAGATGGAATAGCCAGTGCATTTCGCAATGCTTGAGTCAAAATTGGTTGGAAAGTTTTGGGACTGTGGATGCGATCGCTGTACTGACAGATATTGCGGTAGACAGCATTAATATTCTCGCTAATCTCAACTTCATCTAAGATGTGGCTGTTGCTATAATTTTCTACTGACGGCTCTACACTAATGACCAACAAAGCGGATTTGTCGTGTTGAGCGTTGAGAATTCCAGTTGAAGCATTGGGCAAACCGGCATCACAAGCAACCAATACCACCCCCAGTTTACCTGTCACCCGAAAATAGCCATCTGCCATGAAAGCTGCCCCAGTTTCCTGACGGCAGATAACGTAGTCAAATTTGTCGTTTTGGTTCTTTAATTCGTTCAACAAGTGCTTCATAGCCGTACTGGGAATGCCAAATAATTTAGTGACACCCTCCAGTTCAAGGTATTTTAAGAGGATCTGAACCAGGGTAATATTGCGATCTTTTTCACCCAGTTCAGATGGCAGAGTTATGTAATAGGAAGTTTGCTCTTGTTCCACAAATATTTACCTATTAACAAACGCCATAAGTAACACCTATTTGTTTAAGCCATTTGCGGTAAGTAACCGAAGATCGATCGCTCGGAACGTGCAAATCGGCTGGCCATTTGTTGTCTGTGGGAGGGATGAGCGGCATTCGTTTTGGTTGTAGGCGTTCTGCCATCCAAACATCTTCTTGTTGCACTTGCTGGTTAAACACCAACCATTGTGGGAGCATAGCCTTATCCATGTTCGTGGCTGTAAAACTCCACTGCACGCTCTTCTCCTCTTCAACTGGCGTTATTGCTGTCAAGAATGCGAACCGCCCTTTGTACGGCCCTTGAGTAATTTCTATGTAACTGTATAACCTCAACGGATGAGGAATCTTCATGGATGAAGTGGATGTATAGGTAACTCGCTTGCCTTGGCTATCTGCATCCGGAAAGTGTCTTTCGCAGACAGTAATTCCATCGGTCGTCATTTCCACTTGAAAATCTTCGTGGACTTGCGGATTGCATTCAGTTTGGTTGTGGAGATAACGGAAATGAGTAAAATCTATACCAATTTCCACCAAGCGAAAACCACTAGCATTACCGTGTATAGGTTCGCTCAGGATCTGAAGACAATTGGGTTCGTCCCACTCTGGGAAGGGAGGCACATCGGCAGAGGGAGTCCCCAAGCATACCCACACGGCACCATAGCGTTCCCGACAATGGTAGGTTTTAATCTGCGCTCCCGCAGGAGGCTCTAAGGCTGGATGAGGGGGAATCAGGACGCATTTACCTGTTGGATCGTATTCCCAGCCGTGATACACACAAGCCAGAGTGCGATCGCATACTTTTCCCAAGGATAAAGGGGCACCTCGGTGGGGGCAACGGTCTTGCCATGCTTGTACTGGCGCTTGCGGGTCTAATGGACGCCATAGCACCAGGTCTTCTCCTAATAGGCGTGTAGTGAGAATTTTCCCTGGTGGACAATCTTCTACCTTGGCGACTGCGTGCCAGTCATTGAGTAAAATCGGATCGGCTGCGATCATAATTGAGTCGGAAAGTTTTTCAATAAAATACAGACTTGGTTGAAAATTTTGAGAGATCGCTTACGGAAATTAACATACGCCAAAAGTGACGCCTTTATCCTTGAGCCATTTGCGGTAAATCACGGTACAGCGATCGCTCGGAACGTGCAAATTCGCTGGCCATTGGGAGTCTGTGGCCAATCCCAGCGGCAGACGTGCGGGTCGTTGAGAATTGACAATCCGAATATCTTCCCATAGCAGCCGTTCGTGCATCTTTCCCCACTGGGGCACTAAGCTACTGTCTAGATCGATCGCCGCACAAGTCCACAGCAGACACTTTTCCTCCTCAACAGGTGTGATTGCTGCCAGCCAAGCAGTTCGACCGGGCGACGGCCCTTGTTTAGTTTCCGTAAAAACGGATACAGTCAACAGAGAAGAAACCTTCGTCAAGCTAGTTGCTACCTCGATCGTCTGCTTACCCTCGCTGTCCATCTGAAACATTCTTTCGGGGATACTAATTCCCTCGGTTGTGACTACCACCTCATAGTCTTCTATTTGGGGGTTAGATGGACCGAGACTGTGCCTATGGACGAAAGGGACATGGGCTATATCTACAAAACTCTCCATCAACCGAAATCCACTCGCATTGCACTTTAACGGACCGCACCAGAACTTAGCGCAATTGGGATCGTCCCAAATTGGGAAGGAAGGTACATCACCATTGGGACTGCCCAGGCATACCCACACCCAACCGTAGCGTTCCTGACACTGGTATGTTTTGATTTGGGCTTTCTCTGGCGGCTCTTGGTTTGGGTGCGCCGGAATATACTTGCATTTACCTGCTGTATCGTATTCCCAGCCATGATAGGCACAAATTAAAGTGCGATCGCACACTTCTCCCAAGGACAGACTAGCACCTCGGTGAGGGCAGTAATCTTGCCACACTTGGATCGGAGAATTAGGTCCTTCCGGACGCCATAGAATCAAGTCTTCTCCTAACAAGCGTGCAGTGAAAATTTTACCGGGTGAGCAGTCTTCTACCTTGGCTACGACGTGCCAGTCGTTGAATAAGATTGGGTCTTCGATCATAAATTACAGAGAGCGCCTAATTTGGCTAACAAAGGTGCTTTGGGAATCTCTATGCAAAAGTTAATACATCAACATTTTCTCCGCCGGTGTCCTACTCCCCGCTGCCAAAGATCGGCATCCTCAAAACTAAAGAACCGTTTTAATCTTTGATTGAGACAGAGTAGTTACCTACTTGCGGAAAACTAAAATATACATTACTTCATTCTCATATATCTTGAACTCTGACTGAGCAATTAGGCTCCACGGCAACTCAAAAAGCGCTCGTTCCATCTCCTTGTAGTAATCCGATCGCATTGTCGCCACAAATAACCCTCCTGGCTTCAAAAAACGGAACAGATTTTGTAAGACCCCAACACCAGCGTGGGCATAGGCAAACATACCCGCCGCGATAATGGCATCGAAAGTCTCCAAGGAGTCAAAAGCCTGGGGATCTTCTAAATTACATTGGTGCAGAACCTTATAAACCTGTTTGTTTCTAGCAGAAGCCAGCATCTCCTCTGAAAGATCCGCAGCTACTATATTGGTATATCCCCGTTTGGCTAGAGCCTCGCCCACGAGCCCCGTTCCCGCGCCAGCATCGAGGATGAAAGCCTCCTTGACGGGCAGCACTTTTTCGAGAGTAAGTGCGGCATTCTCAGTCATAAATCGCCAATGCTTTTCCACATCAGCTTCGTAGGCGCTAGCCCAGATGTCGTATTTAAGCCGGAGTTCTTCTGTATTGGAAGTATCGCAGATCCAAGACAGCCAGTTGGTTACTTTTTGGCATTTGTAAAACCACCATTCTACTTTACCAGAGTCGATCGCTTCCCAGATCTTCCGATCCAAATAGCTCTGTTCGGATCGATCGAGTTGTTGCATCTGGGACAAGACTTTGCCGTTTTGTTTGACTATTTCGCTCAAGTCTTCTGCTTCTAACACCAAAAAGCTTAGCTGCGCGAGTTTTTCCCTCCAGTCATCGGGACTCCAAGTTGATGTAAGTTCCTCTTGCCGATCGACTTGTGTGGCAACTACTTCGCTGAGAGCCGATCCTGGGGTTACCATTTCATCAAACATAAAAGTACCGCGTTCCTGAAGAACGCGGTGAATTTCACCTAAAGCTAGTTCGGTTTCCGGAATTTTGGCGAGAGTTCCTTGGCAAAGAACGTGGGTGAACCATCCGTCTGGGAAAGGCAGGCTTGTTGCTTCTGCCTGGTGGAAAGAAAGACGCAGTGAAGGGTGGTTCTGAGCTTGTGCGATCGCGTTGGCGATGCAGACTTCACTCATATCTACTCCTACAACTTCACATCCTGTTTGCTGGGCTAACCAGATCGCAGTTTTGCCCTTACCGCAGCGGACAATGAGAAGGCGAGAGGAGGCTGTAAGATCGCTACTGGATATCGTATCATTTTTCGTTCTCCCCCAGATTTTCTGAAAGTCCTGATTGCTGACATCAGACAAGTTGCCGAAATAGCCCCAAGCAAGACTTTGATATACCTCTTCCAATTCCTCTTTTTGATAAGCCGTAAAAACTGTAACATTGGGCAGATTTGATAAAGTATCTAGATGAAAGTCCATTTTTACACTCTGCGTAAAATGTAGGCGATCGCTAGATCTTACCCCATTATCCTAAAGCCTTTCTCACTCCTAAATTGTTAAGTATATTTACACTTTATTAAGAAATTGCTTGATGATTAAATTAATCGATCTGGAAAGATAGTGTGTTACCCGACAGAATTATAGTTTTGGGCAGAATAACTTTTTTAAGTAACTCATAGTTACTGGAGGTAAGAAGGAAGTTGACACAGTGGTAATTTTCTGATAAATTGACGTAAACGCAGAAATCAAGGCGAAAAATTGTGTAGTTTGTCAACTACATTCGATTTTAAGCCGATCGGTCTGTAAAAAAAGTAAATAACTTGACGAAGTTTCGTTAAATGGGTTGAAATATAATGCCTAAACAATTTTGTGTAGCGATATGTAATTAAAGGAAAAAATAGCGGTGTACCAATTCCAGGAGTCGCTTCCCAAACAGCCTCTACCGCAGCTAGAACATACTTGCTCCCACTATCTCGATGCAGTCAGCCCGCTGTTAAGCGAGACAGAACTAGCTTGCACAAAGGCGGCAGTGAAAAAATTTCAACAAGAAGAAGGACAAAAGCTCCAAAAACAGTTGGAGACGATCGCCAGTTCAACTAGCACTAGCTATATAGATGAATTTTTAGATGAACGCTTTTTAGAAGCGAGATTGCCATTGGTGAGGAAGACAAACATCGCACAAGTGTTGTCTTCCTTCATAGGAAGCGAGGAACTATCTCCTACTCCCGTTGCCGCCATCCTAATTTTTAACCTACTAAAGTTCTACCTTAAAATTAAAACTCGTTCTCTGGAACCAGATCGGGATATATTCCAAATAGGGCGTCCTGCCCTATGTATGGTTCAGTATGACAACTTATTCGGTACATCGCGGATTCCAGGCATCAAGCGAGATAGTCTGGTACGCACTCAAAACTCAGAGCATATAATAGTAATCCGACGCGATCGCTTTTACTGCTTAAATCTAATTAAAGGAGAGCAACTACCAACGATCGAACAGATCGAACAACAACTCAACTGGATAATTGAAAACACACCCGACTACGACTGTGCGGTGGGGACATTAACAACCTTACCTCGCACTCAATGGGCTGTTCTGCGTTCCTATATTACATCTATTAGTCCGGCAAACGCTCGCTCTCTAGCCTTATTGGACAGCGCTTTATTTGTTGTATGTTTGGACGAAACAACACCCAGCAATTTAAAAACAAGCCTTGAAAATGCCTTTTACGGTGATGGGCAGAATCGCTGGTTTGACAAGCCCGTACAAATAATTGTCACTGCTAACTGCCAGGCAGCAATCAACATCGAACACAGCGGATTTGACGGTTATACAGTAATGCGTATGACTGACGAAATCAGCCAGAAACCTCACCAAGAAGCGCCCACACTTACGGCTTTTGAAAAATGGGAATCTCCCATCCAATTAGAGTGGAAGTTAAGCCCAGGAATCAGGGAGGAAATCGAACTAGCAAAAAAAAATATTGCGAATTTAAAGACACAACATCATTTGCAAGTACTGGAATTTCAAGAATTCGGTGCTGACTTCCTGCGGCAGCATACCCTGAATGTTGATGCGATAGTTCAACTATCGATTCAGTTAGCTTATGCTCGGTTGTATGGTAAGATTATGTGTGTCACAGAATCGGTACACACCAGAAATTTTCAATACGGAAGATTCGAGGATATCCGTACAGTAACTAGCGAATCGGTTGAGCTAATCCGGGTTTTTTCCCAGGCTAGTGCAAAAGAGGCGCGATACTCAGCTCTAAATGCAGCAATAGTTGCCCATATGCGACGATTATTTAACTGTAAAAAGGGACTGAATGTTGATTTGCACCTGCTCGCGCTTTATAGTCTCGGTCGTTATCAGGATATGGTTCCGGAAATGTTCCTGGATAAAGCCTACAGTCAAGTCTTTACTCAACCAGTTATATGGACTAGCAGCTTGCCTGGTAATATGGGTATTGCTGGCTTTGTTTTCGTATCACCACCAGTGAATTACGGTTACGGAGTTAGCTACATAATCAACCCTGAGAAAATTACCTTGTGCGTTACCAGTCAATTTAGCCAACCGTCAGAATATACCAAACTTCTGAATCAATCACTTTCAGAACTGGGAGATTTACTCAAGACTTTTAAGTAGTAAATCTAAACTTGAAAGTCTCAAATATATTGGGTATTTTCAGAAAGCGATTTTAACTTAGATGTAAATTCGAGCAAATTTAGTTACAAAAAAGTATGTTAGAAGAACTGCTCCTAAAAAATGCCCAACAATATCCTTTAAAAACTGCTATTGTCTATGACAAATTGAGGATTAGTTACGAAGAGTTATACATTAAGGTTAGGGGTTTAAGTAAGGGTCTGGGAGCAATTGGCATCAGACAGGGTGATTGTATAGCATTGATTTTGCCTAATTGTCCGGAATTTGCGATCGCTTTTTATGCAACTGCTAAAATCAATGCGATCGCACTGCCGTTAAACCACCTTTTTAAAGAAGAAGAAATTAGTTACTACATCAGTGATAGCAAGCCTAAAGCCATTATTACCGATTTAAAACGGGTCGAGCTTTGTCGTAATATTATTGCCAAAATAGACCAAAATATAGAATTAATTATTGTAGATGGAATCGAGCCATCAACCAGATACTTTTATGATTTGATTGTCACAGAAGAAACTAAAAATTATGAAAACGCCACTTCTGAAAGTGGGAGCGTGCTTTATCAATATTCCTCTGGTTCAACAGGCAAACCTAAAAGAATTGGTAAAACCCAACATAACTTATATCACGAAGTAAAAAACTTCGCCGCAACTACTAACGTCAACTCAACAGATAATATTTTATGTATAGTACCATTGTATCACGCTCACGGTTTAGGAAATTGCCTGTTGGCTGCCATCTCCAATGGAGCAACTTTGGTAATATTAGAGCAAGTTTTGCAACAGGGAAATCCTGTTGAAGTACCATTTATTTTTAGGCGTCAAAGGATATTGGAACTGCTCCAAAGCGAGAAAGTGACAATTTTACCTGCTATTCCTTACATTTTTAATATTTTGGCAGATATAGCATCCGATCTCGAAGTCGGTTTATCTTCTTTAAGATTATGCTTTTCCGCTGGTAATTTTTTAAATAAAGAAATTTTTGACAAGTTCCTGACTCGGTTTAAAATTCCCATCAGACAACTCTATGGCTGTACAGAAGCTGGGTCGATTTCGATTAATTTAGATACAAACATGGAAAATACTTACGATTCAGTCGGTATTCCCATGAAAAATGTCCAGGTAAAGATACTTAGCGATGCAGAAGAAGAGCTTCCTGTTGGTAAAATTGGAGAAGTAGCCATCAAAAGTGAAGCACTTACCAGCGGCTACTATAATATGCCAGAACTAAATCAACAAGCATTTAAGGATGGGTGGTTTTTAACTGGCGACTTAGGCAAAAAAGATAACAACAGTCATCTTTATATTACTGGTAGAAAGAAGCTGTTGATCGATACAGGAGGTTATAAAGTCGATCCTTTGGAAATAGAAGCTATCTTGACAACTCATCCCTCGATCCAGGAAGCTGTAGTTGTAGGTGTGAAACAAGATGATATCGGAGAGATAATCAAAGCAGCAATCGTGACAAAAGAGGGAGCAAAAATTGAAGAAAAAGAAATTGTACTCTTCTGTAAAGAGCGGATGACAGAGTTTAAGATCCCGAAAATCATTGAATTTCGAGAAGAAATTCCTAAAAGTGCGTTAGGTAAAATTTTGAGAAAAGATTTAATTTAGTAAAAACAAGAGAGTAAAGTCATGAAGAGCGTCGAATTCATAAAAGCAGAAACCAAGAAAGTGCTATTAGAAATTTTACCCAATGTCAATCCAGAAACCCTATCAGATGAAAGTAATATTTTTAGTTTGGGATTGGGTTCGGTTGATGCAATGATGCTGGTTGACAAACTGGAAACCACTTTTGATATTAAATTTTTAAATAGTGAGATTAATTTCGATGTATTTCAAAATTTAGCAAGTCTAATCGAACTAATAGAGAAAAAATATTCTCATTCCCATTTTTCTGAAAATTAAAAATAGACTTAAGATTTATTTGTAGTCATCAATAAAAATCAAAAAACTCCCTCAACTTTGGCAATCATTGATTTATTCTATGTAATTAGAGGAGCCAAAATGTTATCAGATAATCCCTCTTTAAGTTTTCAACACATCCGGTTAAATAACCTAATTTTCTACCCATACATAGTTCGGGAAACGGTACTTAACCTTCATAAATACGAAATAAGACCAGACGATGTTTTTTTAGTAACCTATCCCAAAGCAGGAACCTTCTGGCTAGCAGAAATTGTTTATAACATTGCTAAACCAAAGCCCCCTAACGAACAAGTATCTCGTACTGAAACAATACCTCTGCTAGAATTTTACTCTTTAGACACACTAGAACTATACCCGTCACCACGTTATTTTAAAACCCATTTACCATACGAAATGATAGGGCATAATAGCCAACACAGAGGGAAGTATATTTATCTGGCCCGAAATCCAAGAGATGTGGCTGTTTCGTACTTTCATTTCCTGCGTAGTGGCGTAGAATTTGGCTGGGATGGTACTTGGGAAGAATTTTTCGGGTATTTTATTCAAGGAAATGTGCCTTTTGGCTCGTACTTCGATCATGTCTTACCTTGGTGGAACCACAGAAATGATGAAAATGTGCTGTTTATCAAGTATGAAGATATGAAGAAGGATTTGATAAACAATGTCAATCTAATTGCTGAATTCCTAAACTTCAATCTTTCTAGGGAAGAAGCAGAATGTGTAGCTCAAAAATCTTCTTTTAAAGCGATGAAGGCTAACCCAGAAACGAATATGGATCAATGGTCTGAGTCTTTTAAACCAGGTAGTTCGTTTATGCGTAAAGGGATTGTTGGCGACTGGGTAAACTATTTTTCAGAGGAGCAGATCGAGCAATTCAACCAATGGTACGCATCCTATATAGAAGGCACCGGTCTTGAGTTTGAATGGTTCTCGTAGAGATGAGAAGTCATCGGCTTCTAGAGCGCCAGTCCAGTAAAAGAGGTTGACAAAAACAACATAATGTGTTATAAGCTTTAGACCGAGGGCAGGGCGAAGCATTTGGACAGAAAATCTTGGGTTTTGTGCGGTAAATTGTCGCCCAAATGCGAAAGCCCCTACATAATACATATTTCGTTCTTTTTGTCAATTTATTCTAGTGGACTGGCGCTCTAGAAGAATTATTGCCATTCCAGAGAAGACCTGGCCGAGCAAAGCCCAGTCAACAGCTACCACAGCAAACCCTCAAAATTCCCTCAAACTTGAGGATTTTCGCGGCGCTCCCAGATGGGAGTGTTACCGTATTGCATACTTTTTTTTGCGAATTTGTATGTTATGCAACAAATTATTGCATTGTTAGCCATTATGCAATTTATCCTGTTATTGTATAAGAGTACACAAAACAGGGGAGGGAGTTGTGAGTCAAAGAGTCACCATTGCAGTTCCGGAATCACTGTTTGCCCGACTTCAGCCCGTCAAGCATCAATTTAATATTTCCGCTATTTGCCAGGAGGCCCTAGAGATGGCTATCACCTACGAAGAACTCAAAGTCCAAGTCACCGAACAAGACAATTTGGTGGAACGCCTTCAGACGGAAAAGAAAGTTCTCCTCAACAAAGTCCGCCAAGAAGGGTTTGAATTAGGCATTCGCTCCAGCGCCAAGTTATCTTACAAAGATTTCCGCCATTTTGAACGAGTTCAGTCTCTGGCGGTTGCCCTCGATGAAGATGTGCTGGACTACCTCTGGACTTTTCTGAATCTGAAAGACTATCCAGAACAAGCTCGTTTGAATGATGCCGATTTTACTTACTTACTGGAAGTCGATCCCCAAAGTCGGATTAGCTTTGCTCAAGGATGGATCGATGGAGTGTTATCCGTTTGGCAAACCATAAAGACTCAAGTAGAAAACCCTCAATAGTTCCATCCTCAACCCAGGCTTTGTCTTTTGAGCAATTGCCCAAGTACGATCGCAATAGACATCTCCGCCAAAAGAATCTCAAAGGGCAGGCAGGATGCCTACTCCACAAGAATTTTTGGAGATGTCTATTAGACATCTCCGCCAAAAGAATCTCAAAGGGCAGGCAGGATGCCTACCCCACAAGAATTTTTGGAGATGTCTAATGGAATTCATCGGGTAATACCGAGCAAGTAATCTAACAATTCTGCTGTACTCCTGCCAGTAGCCATATCTGTATAGTTATAGCCATTGCCACCACAGACAACTGCCCATTTAACCATCGTCAAATTTGGTGAGTGGGAGAGCTTTAGGATGAGGTCAGTTTCCACCTCTCCCCCTAGAGATCCCCCATAACCGCGCTCTATTTTTAAGTCACAGCCGCAGACAGTAATTATATTATAAATCCAAATATTTGCAGCGTTTTTACCCTCTATATTTGCGACTAACTGCTCATAGTGATATTCGTCGATATATAAATCGTAACTAGCGTTATGATTATGTAACCAACACGGAGAATTTGTGGCTGTGTAATGTTTAAATCCCGGCAGAGGTTGTTGCTTGACTTCTTCAGCTAGCTGTAGCCCTTCAGAGGGCTTGAAGGTAGCCAAAAATAAGTAATCTGGCCCAGCGCGATTAAGCTCAATTTCCCAGAACCAATTCAAAACCATCAGCAACATCCTTAATCTAATATCTTCTCTGAAAATTTCTTTTTACCACTACGCCAGATTATCGCGGGAAAGCGACTTGATAGAATACATCTGGCGTAGGGCTGGGTGAGAGCCTTTATCCCTGAGTTATACTATTAAGTTGCTTTCTGCTGACATTAATAGAGGTACGGCCCAATGGCGACAAAAGAGGAAATATTGCACAACTTCGATCCTAGCGGGATTGGTGTCGATAACGGTAATCTGTTGGGACTTCCGTTTGATTGCGAATCAGCCAATATTATTGTATTTGGCATTCCTTGGGAAGTTACTGTTTCCTATGGCTGCGGTACAGCGGCGGGGCCGCAAAGGGTGCTGTCAGCTTCTCGCCAACTAGATTTATATGACTTCGATTATCCTGATGGCTGGAAAGAGGGTATTTTTATGTATGAAATTCCCTCACATATTCAGCAAAAAAATGAAATTTTCAGACAAGATGCTGCCAAGATTATCGAACATATGGAACAAGGGGGGCTGGTGGAAGATAATCCAGACCTAGCTCAAGTTTTGGAAAATATCAACCAGGAATGTATTGCTGTCAATCAATGGCTGTTTGCACAAGCTACTGCTGCCATGAATCAGGGCAAACAAGTGGCTGTAATTGGTGGCGACCACAGCGTTCCGCTAGGATATTTTCAGGCATTGGCTCAACATTATCCTGAGTTTGGAATTCTGCATATTGATGCTCATGCCGATTTGAGAGAAGCATACGAGGGTTTTCAGTTTTCTCATGCTTCGATTATGTTTAACGTGCTACAATTGCCGCAAGTTTCTAAATTAGTTCAAGTTGGGATTCGCGATGTTTCTTTTGATGAAATAAATCTGATTGGGCAGTTGGAAGGGCGAGTTTCTGCTTATTACGATCGAATGCTCAAACAAAAACTTTATGCTGGAATTACCTGGTTAGAGCTTTGCAAACAAATTGTGGCAGAATTACCCCAGCAGGTCTATATCAGTTTTGATGTTGATGGACTCGACCCCAAACTGTGTCCGCATACGGGAACACCCGTACCTGGAGGTTTGGAACTGGAAGAAGCTTTTTGTTTGTTCCGGGAAGTGGTGGATAGCGGACGGCAGATTATTGGTTTTGATCTGTGCGAAGTTGGCGATGATGAGTGGGATGGCAATGTTGGGGCGAGAGCGGTTTATAAGTTGTGCAATCTGATGAGTTTATCGCGGCAAAAGCTGTTTAAGTGACGGAGAAAAGCGAAGAGGCACAAAGATGTGATGGTGGGTGACGGCACGGTTCGTTAATTATTAGTTTTTCCCAAAAGTTATCGCCCGCGCCTCACCCACCCTACTGGTTAGATAATATGTTAGATAATATGTTGCGATCGCTCTCACTATAAACATGGTTTTTGAACAAAAATAATATCGAATCGCAATTTTATATATTGTTTGTCTGTCAAAAGGGAGTCTGTGTCACAAGATGGAGGATTTCTCCTAACTGGGGATGCAGAAAGGAAAGTTCTCTGGCGTGCAAATGTAACCGATTTGCTATTGTACGACAACCATAGAGACGATCGCCCAAAATAGGCACGCCAAGTCCTCTCGGATCGGCAGCGTGAACTCTAATCTGATGAGTGCGTCCTGTGACGGGAACAAACTCTACGCGAGTGTAATTTCCTTCTCTTGCCATAACTCGGAAGTGAGTTATACTGGGTTTTCCGCGCTGTTCATCGACTTGCTGAGAAGGGCGATTTTGGGGATCTCCCCATAATGGCAATTCGATCGTACCTCGTTCAATCGTGACAGAACCTGAAAGTAGAGCTTCATAAACCTTGCTCACCTGTCTCTGCTGAAACTGCCGACTGAGTTGTACATAAGTTTGACGATTTCGAGCTAACAGAAGAATTCCAGATGTTTCCAGATCCAAACGATGCACGGCAAAGGTCTCCATACCATCCGGTAGCTGATGGCGCAAGCGACTGAGAACGCTATCAATGCGATCGCGATAACGCCCAGGTACAGAAAGCAGTCCGGCTGGTTTGTTGACAGCAATCAGCCATTCGTCTTCATAAATAATCGGTAGCGATCGCTCTATAAAACAGTTATGTGCGATCGCATCTTTGCCAGACAATCCTGATAGCAGAAACCCCATTAAAGGCTGACAGCGCTCCGCACAGGCTCCATAGAATTCTCCCGGAATTTTGTCACCATTAGGAGAAGGTGGCCCCCACCAAAACTCCGCCATTGCCAGGGGTTTTAAGTTGTGCGTCGCCGCATAGTGAAGCAGCTTTGGAGCGCAACAGTCGCCGGTGCCAGTGGGCATAGAGCCTCCCGGCATTAACTGCTGCAACGATCGCGATTTTCCGAAAAAATTGGTCAGAGAGTAGGCAGCGTGCATTTGAGCTTGTAGTTGACGCGACAACTCTTTGCGCTGTTGTTTCAGTTCGCGTATCCTGACATTAGCTTGTTCGATCGACTGTTGGAGTGGCTGCAATGCGTCATCCCGTTGACGTTTGAGTTGCCGTCGTTCAATACCATCTAATTGGCTTTGTCGATCGAGTTGTTCAACAGCAACAGTGAGCGCTTCTTTTGTGAGCGTTTCGCATAAAATTTGACGTTTTTCTTGTCGTTCCTGTTTGTTCGTGCGATGGCGAGAGTTCATTTGCAGCAAACGTTGTTCAAACTCGCGACAAAGATTTTCGTACTGCTGCCTTTCTGGAAGTTGTTTGAGGGCAATTAGTTCTTGCTTAATAGCCTCCAATTGTGCTAAAGTTAAAGACTCTTGCAAAACAACTTCATCTCTTCCTGGAATCGGCGGCACCCAGCCCTCAACCACACTCTGACCGCAAAGAAGTCCGGAAAAAGCTTTGAGGACTTTTTCTTCTCCAGAAGGCAGTTGAACCAGCAATACTCCATACATCTTGCCCTCACGAGAATAACGGTCATCGCTGGCAAGGAATCGCATCAAACCAAAAGCGATCGCTTCTACTTTTGCTGTGCGGGGAAGTCTCAACAAATCGCCGCTTTCAGGACATCGCCCTTCGTACCAATAATGAGAAGATAAATCGCCGAGAGCATTATTGCGATCGATAAAATCTGAAATTAAATGAATAATCGCCATATATTATTGTGTTTTTGTGCTAGACTCTGACAAAGTTAAAAAATTCCGACAATGCCGTAATAAATGCAAGCACTTGCACCAATAATGTAGACGAACCAGGTAAGAAAGAACCCAATAGCACGACCGGGCGAAGGCCCATAGGTTTTTATCAAGCCCCAAGCATGGGCGATACGACCAACTGTAAGCGCACCTCCAAGTAGCCACAAAAGCCAACTGGGTGCGTGCATTAACTCAAGTGCAAGTACGAACAACAATGCGTGGGGAACATATTCCGCAAAATTGCCATAAGCACGCACTTTCCGTTGCAAAATACCGTCATCGCTTGTTTTCGTCGGTACAGATTTTTGGGTTAAACTCTCTACAAAAGCTGCCCAGGCATTAGGGTTTTCCAAGTAATTTGGTTGTGTGGCAATATCTTCTTTTGATTCTCCATGCCAAACCCTAGTTTTCGTGCGTTCCATCACGACGATGTAGGAAAGTGCAAAAGCAATTAAGCCGTTGACTCCGATGAAGAGAGTGGAAATGGGGATAGGGATGGAGTTCATTTCGATTTTCCTCAGTTAACTGGAATACTTCGCGAAAGTTTACGATCTGTTCATCAAAAATTTAGTAGTAGGACAGAAATGTGTTAAGAAGTGCGATACAGTTTTAGATTGTGCGATCGCCATGCGTTCAAAAAACATTTTGAAACTGAAAATCCCCCACTAAAATCTTTGATTTGGTGGGGGAGAATATCAAGATTTGGGAGAGTATTCCAACGCTGCTCGATCCCAGTTGGCTGTATTGGCAGCTGCTTCGTATGTAGTTTGCAAGAAAGCAAGCAGCATAGCATCTGGGTCGTCAGCTTGTCGTACTGCTTCGTAGGGGAGGACAAATTCTCGCAACTGCGAACTGTAAAATGCCTCTTTTGGCTGCACGGGGTAATCTCGGAATCCTTCCGGTTGTGGGTAAGCGTAGGCGTAAAAAATAGGCTCGTCTACTGACCCACCACCCGGCCAAAAACCACAACTGCTGACCTCGTGAGAGTATGCGTCTCGCGTCACCCAATCTGCTAAATTCAGAACCCCACCTGGATGTTCTGGCGCACCCCGTCCGGAGAAGCGGGTGACGGCGAGGTCAAAGCTGCCCCAGAAATAATGTACGGGGCTGCATTTACCGATAAAACGAGCGCGAAATGCTGTCATCACCCGGTCTGCTTGCACCAAAATCCGCCAAAGTCGCTGTGCGTATTCCGCATCGTAGGCGGCGTGTTTCGTGTCTCGGTCAAAAGGAATTGGGTCTGCCACTTCCTGCGGCATATTCCAAATCTTCACTTCGATGTCCAATTCACTTAATGTACGCATCACGTCCTCGTAGAAATCTGCCACAGAACGCGGTGCGAGCGGAATAGTTTTGGTGATACCGTCGCTAGTCTCGAAAAGCAACTGGTGAGCGAGAAAATCAAAGCTGATTTCAAAGCTACGAGTTCCGTAGGGAATGGAAGCGGTTGTTAACCCACGGGGCGTTACGTACAAAGTGGAATTCCAACAGTGGTTAATTTTGGGAAAGAGCTTCAGCCGAATTTTGCCGACTATCTGAGTCCACATATGTAGCGTTTCATAGGTATCTTGCCATGCGGCAAGAGGCAAACTTGGCCAAGCGTTATCGGTAATGGAATCTACCATGATGTGAGCAAATGGGTAATACAGTAGAGAATGCTTTTATAGTAACCGATGGGATCTTCCGGATTTATGGGTAAAAATGTTCGTAAATGTTACAGTTGAGTGCGATCGGTGGGTGACGGCTCGCTGAAGCCACCCCAGCCCTAAAGGGACGGGGGTTCAAAATGCGATAAAACCTCCACTTGGCTCTCCCAAATTGGTACAACATCCAAGTTCTTAGTGTTGGCATTTTGAACTTTCGTTGCGACTCGCTGTAACTAAATTATCGATCGAAAGTGTTGAAATCATCGCCCGTGCCTAACCCACCCTACGATGAGATAGGTTTCTATTATCACCAGAAAAGCTGCATCCGATCGTTTTTATCGCCGATATTAAATGGGTTGGCAATGGAATTATGCCACTCATATTGTGTCCGATTGCATCGGTAGTGTAAGCTGATGCTCAAGATTATCTGTGGGAGATCGGGTGTTAAATTTTTACCGCAGATGAAGGCAGATAAACGCAGATAAACGCAGATAAGAGAGCATTTGTTATGCAACCGATGCTACCGGATATGATATCACGTAAGTATCAACTTACGAATTCGATCGGCCATTTGTTGACTGGGACTATCGGCTGTCACAATTTCAATTTGTTCGGCGCTGCCAGCACCCAGTCCTAATTCAACTGCTCTATTAAAACTCATATTGTTCAATTCGCTCTGTTTCTGCAATCGCATCTTTGACCCAATCTTGCATAGCTGGTAAAGACCAAATTGTGTTTGCATAAACTGAAGAAACGGGGTCTAATTCGACAGAGTAAGTAATAAAACGGGAAACAACGGGAGCAAACATGGCATCAGCGATCGTAAAATGACCGAAGAGAAAATCGCCGCCTGACTCGAACTTCTGCCGACAATCTTGCCAGATACTGACAATGCGTTGAATATCTTCTGCGACTCCCGGTTGTCTGCCTTTTCCAGGCAACCTGGCTCGACAGTTCATCGACATATGCTGGCGGAGATTGGCAAAACCTGCGTGCATTTCTTGAGAAACGGAACGAGCGATCGCTCTTGCTTGTCTATCGATTGGCCATAAATTGGCTTCTGGAAAACATTCGGCTAGATATTCGCAAATTGATAATGATTCCCACACACTCAGATCCTTGTGCAGCAAAGCTGGTACTTTTCCGTTTGGGGAATATCGCAAAATCTCTTGTTTAGCGGTCGGCGTATAAAGGGGAATGCGTATTTCCGTAAACTCAATGCCTAAGTGTTTGAGAACTAACCAAGGACGGAGCGACCAAGAAGAATAATTTTTGTTGCCAATTATTAAAGTAAACTCTGTCATTTTAACTTGACTTCAATTGTATTTATCGGAGTATAAATCAAGAGAGTATCGGTTTGATGAATTTGAGAGTCATGCGATCGCTCTCGCCAATACTCATATAGTACTGCTTGTCCTTTGTACCCAGGTTCAGGGTTGGTGGCAAAGACCAGACACCACCCGGATAGTCTTTGGTATCCTTGGGGTTAGCATTGACTTCTGACTTATCGGCAAACTGGAAACCGATCTTTTCCAGAGCGGCAATTACCGCATCCTCCGATATATAGCCGGTCAAGGCACTCTCTTCCCAACTCATACCAGGTTTGGCGCGATGTTCTACCACTCCCATAATGCCTCCTGGTTTGAGAGCCTTGTAAGCAGCCTGGAACACCTTTTCGGCAAAGCCGCCGCTGACCCAGTTGTGGATGTTGCGGAAAGTGAGAATCATATCGACGGAGTTGTCTGGGGCTAGGGTGATTTGCTGTGCGGGATTAACTACAACTACTTTGACGTTGCCGAAGATATCGGGATCTGCTGTCAGTTTATCTTGAAAAGCTTTACCTATAGAATTAAATTTCGGATCGAAGTTGGTGACGATCGGCTGACCTTTTCGGGCGAGAAATGGAGCGAGGATTTCAGTATACCAACCAGATCCCGGCCACAGTTCGACCACCGTCATATCCGGTGCAATTCCGAAAAATTCCAGAGTTTCGAGGGGGTGACGATCGCGATCGCGGAAGCGGTTGGCGTCAGAACGATGGCTGCTGGATAATATAGTTTGGAGGGGGATATCGATATCGACGACGGAGGCGTAAGCGTTCTCAGCAGTGAGAAACCAGGAAGCAGTTACGGTTGCAAACAACAGCCAAGTTAAGAGCAATACTTTGAGTAAGCCTTTTCGCCGCACTGTGGTAAGCCAATTGCGTTGAAATTTCATAGCCCCTTGGTTTCTAGACTTGAATTATTATCGATCGGTTTTGACAGGATTGCACAAAAAGCGATCGCTCTCCTCCAATTCCCGATTTGTCCGCAGGTAATCGCGCACGCGATCGCAAGCATAACTTAACAAATCCAAATTGAGAATTCGCTCTACATTCCACAGATTCAGGGTGTTATCCTCACTGACGGAAGCCACAAACTTTCCGTCAGGACTGTACGCCACTCCCCTAATTGCCGCAGTGTGACCCCTAAGCGTGGTTAGTTCCGTACCGTCGAGTTTCCACAACTTCACCGTGTTGTCTACACTGCCAGAAGCGATAATTTGACTATCGGGACTAAACGCCACTCCCCATACTGCTGCTGTGTGACCTGAAAGCGTTCTGAGTAATTTACCGTCAACTGTCCATAGCTTAACGGTTTTGTCTCCACTGCTAGAAGCGATGATATTACCTTGACGGTTAAAAGCAACTCTCCAAACTGCCGCAGTGTGACCTCGGAAAGTTCTCACCAAACTACCGTCAAGCTTCCACAACTTTACAGTACCATCTCCGCCTGCGGAGGCAACTAACTGACCGTCAGGACTAAATGCTACCTGCCAAACAGGAGCGTGATGTCCGGTCATGGTATGCAATAATGTACCGTCGCGCCGCCAAAGCTTAATCGTATTATCTAGACTTCCCGTAGCAATAATTTGAGCGTCTGGACTGAAAGCGACTGTAAAAACGGTAGCTTGATGACCTGTTAAAGTTGCGATCGCTTTCCCATTTCGCTGCCAAATATTTACCTTATTATCGTTTCTGGTAGCAGAAATTAAGTTGCCATTCGCACCGCTAGCAACACCAACACCATAAATTGCCGCGTTTTCTCCAGTGAAAGTCGCCAACAATTTGCCTTCCCGACTCCAAAGTTTAACTGTACCGTCTTCGCTACAAGTAGCGATCATCGAACTATCGCCACTGATATCGATTCCCCAAATTCCACCTTTATGGGCAGTAATCGTTGTCTGTAAGGGATTTTGACTTTCCCACAATCTGACGGTGTTTTCTGCACCCGCCGAAGCAATATAGCTGCCGTCGGGACTCCAAGCTACATCCCAAATCGACGCACTGTGACCTCTAAAGGTAGCCAGTTCTGTACCGTCAATATGCCAAATTTTGACAGTTTTATCCCGACTTGCAGAGACGATTTTTTCGCCGTCGGGACTGAACACCGCTGAAGATACGACAGCAGTATGACCTACAAGCGTCCTCCGCAAAGTACCGTCAAGCTGCCAAAGTTTTACAGTTTTATCTCCACTTGCCGAAACAATTGTTTTACCGTCGGGACTAAACGCCACTGAAGATACGACGGCAGTATGACCTACAAGCGTCCTCAGCAAAGTACCGTCAAGCTTCCAGAGTTTTATGGTTTTGTCTCCACTTGTGGATGCAATTATTTTGCCATCGGGACTAAATGCAACTGAAGTTAAGGCACCACCAGTACGAGCCGGGAAAGTTTTTAATAAAGTACCGTCTAACTTCCAGAGTTTCACAGTGTCATCCTGACTTGCAGAGGCAATTATTTGACCGTCTGGACTAAAAGCAAGTCCCCACACGGCAAGACTGTGACCCGGAAAACTTTTCAGCAAAGTGCCATCCAACTTCCAGATTTTTACGGTATCATCGTCACCTCCAGAAGCAATTAACTGACCGTCTGGGCTAAATTTGACTGTGCGAATGAGTGCTTGATGACCTTTGAGAGTGGCAATTTCCGTACCATCTCGCCGCCAAACTTTAATTGTTTTGTCTACGCTTGCCGAGGCAATTAGCTGGCTGTCAGGACTGATATTTACTGTCATCGCAGCCGCTTGATGCCCGGAAAAACGGTTGTATTCATCTCCTTGATAAACGGCTTGTCTGAGTGCATTTTCAACTGTGCGATCGATACTCGCATCCGCCAATCCTAATCTTTGTAATTTTCGTTTAGCTTTGATTGCTTCTATCAGTGCGTCTAATCTTTGATTTGAGGCAAACAATCCCTCAGAAGAGGATACTAGCGCTCGAATTTCACTAATTCTGGCTTGACGTTCACTTTCGGTTGCTCGGCGATACTGAAAATAAGTTATCACTCCTAATCCGCTGGCAATCAAAAATGCGAAGCTGACTCCAAACAGCAATATTTTTTGTCGTTTAGCAGCTTTTCTTTCTTGAATTAATCGTCTGTGTTCTTCTGCTAGTCTTGCTTCCACTTCTTTGGTTCTTTCTGCTTCTAGAACGAGTTGGACTTCTTGGCGATCGAGTTCTTGACTGGCAGCTAAAAATTGATAATCCAAGTCGCTCAAACTTTTTCCCTGCGCCCAAATTTGAGCATCTTTCAAAGCTTGCCCTCGCAATAATCGGGAAGTATCTGTTTCTTTTGATGCCAACCAAGCATCAAATAGTTGAGAGTATGGGCGCAGTTTACCTAATTGCTTTTCTACCCATTCGAGGTTGAATACTTCTTGGTAAATTCGATTTTTTACCTGCAAATATCCTTGTTGTTTGACGACTAATCCCGATAGCAATAGTTCGATTTGCTCTCGACTGTCGTCTGTCCGTACTGCGACAGCTTGTAATATTTGCTGGTAAATTCCGAGCAATCTGCCTGCACGTTGTTCGTTGCGAAGGATGCGATCGCGAATTGTTTTCAAATGTTCTGGCTCGTCTTGAGATTCCCATTTATCGATAACTTGCCCTCTTCCCACCGATTCAACAAAAAATCCTTCTGTTCCTGGTGATATTTTTAAATCGCCGCTGCGGGATTTTTTAGCAGTTCTTACTACCAAATCGCATATTTTTTGAGTTAGAAATGGTTGCCCTTCCGTCCAAGTTAAAATTTCTCTTAGAACTGCTGGGGGATTGGTTACTATATTTTCTAATCCTTTAGCTAGCGGCTGTGCTTCCTCCAAGTTAAACCCTTGCAGATCGATCGCTCGTCCGATATTAAAAGGAGTCCGATTTTTATCTGCGATTAAATCGCTGGGCGTAGCTACTCCAAAAATAGCAAAGGTAATGCGGTTATATTGCGGATTGATAGCACGTTGGTTATAACAATACCTGATTAAGGCAAAAAAGTCATCGACGGGAAAATCTAAACTTAAAATACTATCAATTTCATCGACAAATATAAAAATTCGCTCCTGGGGAAATCTCACCAATAAGATTTCTTCTATAAATTGACTCAATCTTTGCAGGAGGGAAATCTCTTCTTGTTCCTGCCACCAAGTTTTTAAATTAAGTTGTCCTAATAGATTGAATCCGCGCCACAAATCCCCCACAATTCCTTTGTACCATTGTAGGGGAGTGATATTTTCGCTGCCGATGCGAGTCATGTCGATCGTACTGCACAGAAAACCTTCCTCTTGCAGTCGGTGTAGGGTATGTACCAACAGGGAAGATTTACCCATTTGGCGGGAGTTGAGGACGTAACAAAACTCGCCATTTTTTAAGGCTTCATATAGTTCGTCATCGGCTTTTCGTTTGACGTAGGTGGGTGCATCTGTGTTGAGACTGCCGCCTACTTGGTATTTAACATTGTTCATCAGAAGTGCTGGGTGTTGAGTTGGCTCATTTCTCCGGCTTCAAAGGAGAAGTCCGAGATCTTGTTATCTAAACGATTGGCAGGCATAAACCAGTTCGTCTGGTTGTCAAATTTGCTTCACATCCCACAAAATGATTGTGCGATCGATAAGTTTTCTAGTGGAGATGTCGGAAGTATGAGACAGCAGAGATCGGGAGGCACTCAGGAAAACCCATAAATTTATTTACGAGTTTCTACTTACGTGCCAGGGTACAAATATTTTATCCGGGAAGCAACGGAACAAACAGTCTACCCCATCAGGGACATCTGCGATCGCGATTTGGTCGATCGCCTAGAGTAGATGCCAGAGGTGACCCGCCACAAAATTGCCAAACTATTGAGTAGGTTGACCAACTAGCCCTGTCAGCTTTTTTTCCGATCTATCAAGATTTTTCTATCTTCCCGTCGTTTTTGCAACAAATTTTTTACTAATTGTTCTGAGCGATCGCACAATTCGCCCAATCCTTACAAATTATTATAATTTTAGTACAATTAAGATATGCTTAGCTTAGGTTGATTTGATTATTCTCCCAACTGTGCTGTGCAATTTTTACAAAAAGAATATTAACCTTATGCAAATTATTCCTGGCTACATAATTACCGAAAAAATCTACGAAAACTTTAAAACGGTTGTTTATAAAGCATATAACCATGAAGCTCAAGAAGCTGTCATCGTAAAAATACCTAGAGCTACGCATCCTACGTGGGAAGAAATTATTTGTTTGAAAAATGAATACGAAATTTCTAAAAACCTGGACATACCGGGGATAGTCAAACCTTACAAATTGGCGAATTACCCGCACGGGTTAGCTCTTATATTAGAATATTTTGACGGCGAATCTCTGGAACAATTTGCTGTGGGAAAAACCCTGGAAACAATTGGTTTTTTAAAAATTGCGATCGCGCTGGCCGATACACTTAATAGAATTCATAGCAATTTGGTAATTCATAAAGACATCAAACCGCATAATATTTTGGTAAATCCCCAGACATTAGAAACAAAAATCACAGATTTTAGCATTGCATCGCGGCTGACAAGAGAAAACTTATACTTAAGTAACTGTAATTCTCTAGAGGGTACGCTTGCCTATATATCACCAGAACAAACTGGTCGAATGAACCGGAATATTGACTACCGCACTGACCTTTATTCATTAGGAGTCACATTTTATGAAATATTGACCGGGCAGTTACCGTTTGATAGTACAGACCCATTGGAATTAATACATTGTCATATTGCCAAACAACCCTTGCCACCAAACAAGCGGATTAGTAATATTCCCGAAGCTGTTTCCGATACGATCGTCAAGTTATTAGCTAAAAATGCTGAAGATCGATACCAAAGCGCTTTAGGATTAAAAGCAGACTTAGAACTTTGTTTAGATCGGCTATTAGCCACTGGCCAAATTCTAAATTTTTCTCCCGGTCATTGGGATAAAGCCAGCCAATTTCTGATTCCGCAGAAACTTTACGGACGAGAGAAAGAAGTAGCCAGTTTGATGGAGGCTTTTGAAAGAGTCAGTAACCCCCGCCTTTCACCGGAGCGATCGGGAAATGAAAGCGGGATAGAGATGATGCTCGTAAGCGGCTATTCCGGGATTGGCAAATCTTCCTTAGTGAATGAAGTTCATAAACCGATTGTGCGTCAGCGAGGATATTTTATCGCTGGTAAGTTCGATCAATTTAAGCGGAATATACCTTATGTTTCTGTAGTCAGCGCCTTTCAAGATTTGATTCGGCAGTTGTTGACGGAAAGTAAAGAAAATATTGCTGGCTGGAAAAATAAAATATTAGATGCCCTTGCTTCCAACGGTCAGATAATTATTGATGTGATACCGGAAGTCGAATTGATTGTAGGGCCACAGCCACCTGTGCCGCAGTTGGGGCCAGCCGAATCGCAAAATCGATTTAATCGGGTATTTCAGCAATTTATACAAGTATTTACCAAACCAGAACATCCCCTCGTCCTATTTTTAGATGATTTACAATGGGCGGATTCAGCATCTCTGAAATTGATTCAGGTGCTAATGACGAATCCGGATAGCAAATATTTGTTGCTGATGGGAGCGTATCGAGATAACGAAGTCAGCGCGACTCATCCATTGATGCTGACTTTAGAGGAAATTCTCAAAGCTGGTGCGATCGTCAATAATATTATCTTGCGCCCTTTGAATATGGAAAATGCCAGCCAATTAGTAGCGGATACGCTTGGCGATCGCACCCACAGATCCCAGCCGCTAGCCGATTTAGTTTACAACAAAACTCAAGGCAATCCCTTCTTTTTGACTCAGATGCTCACCTCGCTTTACCAGGAAAAGTTATTAAACTTTGATTTTAGTAGCGGGATGTGGCAGTGGGATATCGCCCAGATTCAAGCGATCGGTATCACCGATTATAACGTAGTCGAATTAATCGCTAAAAATATTCAGAAACTGTCGGAGGAGACGCAAACTGTCTTAAAATTAGCTGCCTGTGTTGGCAATCAATTTAACTTAGACGTTTTGGCAATTGTCAATGAAAAATGTCAGTCAGCTACAGCTGCCGATTTATGGGAAGCGCTGCAAGCCGGGTTGATTTTACCTCTTAGCAATGCCTACAAAATACCGCTGTTACTTGAAGAAGACAGCGGGGCGGCTTTAACGTTCGATCGTGTGAAGGTTAGCTACAAATTTTTGCACGATCGCGTGCAGCAAGCAGCCTATTCTCTGATTCCCGAAGAGCGGAAAAAAGAAACCCATCTCAAAATTGGCCAACTGCTGCTGAAAAATACTAATCCAGAAGAACGGAAAGAAAATATTTTTGCTTTAGTTAACCAACTGAATTTCGGGACAGACTTAATCGCCTGTGAAGAAGAAAAATATGAGTTGGCTGAGTTAAATTTTATTGCGGGTCAGAAAGCGAAGGCGGCGACAGCTTACGAACCAGCTATCAGGTATTTAAATGTTGGGCTAGAACTGCTGGGCGCAGATAGTTGGCAAAGTCACTACGAGTTGACATTGAATCTATATTTAGAAGCAGCAGAAGTAGAATATTTGAATATTAACTTTGAGCGATCGGCTACTTTAGCTGACACCATTTTACAACAGGCCACTAACCTGCTCGATAAAATCAAAGTCTACGAGATCCAAATACAGTTTTACATGGCTCAAAACCAGATGCTTACAGCCATGAATACTGGCTTGCAAGCACTGGAGATGCTAGGTGTTAGTCTATCAAGTCCGCCGAGTAGCGATCGTTGGGTGGTTGATTTGCCTGAACTGGAAGACTTAGAAAATCTTCCCGCTATGACAGATCCCTATCACCTAGCAACTCTGCGCCTACTCATAAGCGTTGTCGCTCCTGCTACTATGGCAAAGCCAGAAATTTTGCCGCTGCTGGTATTGACTCAAGTCAATTTTTGTATCGAACACGGCTGTTCGGCACAAGCTGCTGTTTCCTATGCTTTTTATGGCATGATCTTGTGTGCGATAATAGGTAAAGTGGATGCCGGATACAAGTCTGGGCAACTAGCTTTGAGGCTGTTACAGAGATTTGATGCCAGAGAACTTCAATCTAAAGTCTATAACCTATTTAACCTTTTTATCAGACCTTGGAAAGAGCATACTAAGGAAACTATTACCCCGTTTTTGCAGGGTTTTCAAAGTGGATTGGAAACTGGTGATTTAGAGTTTGCTTGCTATTGTATTAATAACTATTGCTCTCATATGTTTTGGTTGGGAGAACGAGTTGAATTAGTTGAAAAACAGCAACATCAATACCTTAATCTCCAGTTAAGCTTCAAGCAAGAATACTCTATTAATTATGCAAAAATCTGGAGACAATTGAGCTTAAAGATTTCCGGTGCGGAAAGTGGATACCTATTAATTGGGAGCAGTTTTGATGAGTCGGAGAGCTTGCCAGTTTTTTTAGAACTTAATAATCCGATTTTGCTTTTTGCTATTTATTTTGCCAAAAGTTTTCTATTTTATTTGTTTAGAAATTATACTGAAGCTGTTGCCAATGCCGAGTTAGCAGCAAAATACGCTGCGCCTGTGATGGGTTGGATAGTAAGTTTTGCTGCTTACAATTTTTACTATTCTCTTGCTCTTCTGGCTGTGTATCGCCAGGGAGATTGTGAAACAGAGGATCGGCAACAAGAATTGCTCAAACAAGTGGAGGAAAATCAGGAAAAGATGCGGAAGTGGGCAGAATACGCCCCCTGCAATTTCCAACACAAGTACGAGCTAGTGGAAGCAGAGAAAGCACGGGTATTAGGACAAATTTTAGCAGCGATGGAGTATTACGATCGCGCCATCAGCGGAGCCAAGGAACAAGGATACATTCAAGAAGAAGCACTGGCTAATGAACTAGCAGCAGAGTTTTATTTTTCCCTTGGTCGAAAAAAGGTAGGTCAGACATATTTGATGGAAGCATACTATGGCTATATTCGTTGGGGAGCGATGGCAAAAGTCAAAAATTTAGAATTAAGATATACCCAAATATTAGCTCAAATAATCAAAACAGAAGCGCCAATTTTTAATCTAACAAAAACAACAACTTTGACGAATAGTATTGCTTCAGATAAGTTAGATTTTGCCACAGTAATCAAAGCTTCACAAGCCGTTACGGATGAAATTGTTTTGGATAGATTGCTAGATAAATTATTGAATATCGCGATGGAAAATGCGGGAGCCCAAAAAAGTTGCCTTATTTTAGAGAAAAATGGTCAACTCTTAATAGAGGCTACTGGTAGTGTAGAGCAAGACGGGGTTGTAATGCTGTCATCAATACCAGTTTCTTGCAGTCAGCATTTGCCGATATGCCTGATAAATTTTGTAGCTAGGACTTGTGAAAGCGTAGTTTTGAATGATGCGGCAAAAGAAGGGAGATTTACCGCAGATCCTTATATCGTCAAAAATCAACCGAAATCGATTTTATGCGTACCGATTATCAATCAAAGTAAATCGATCGGCATTCTTTATTTAGAAAATAACTTGACCGCTGGTGCATTCACTCCCGGACGTTTGGAAGTCATTAAGATCCTTTCTTCCCAAGCAGCTATTTCTCTAAAAAATGCTATGTTGTATAACAATTTAGAAGGTGCAACTGAAAACTTAAAACAAGCCAACGAGCAGTTAGAAGATTACAGCAAAACTTTGGAACGACGGGTGGACGAGAGGACGCTGGAATTAAGGGAAAAAAATCAGCAGTTACAACAAACTTTGCAAGAATTACAGCAAACTCAGACTCAGTTGATTCAAAATGAAAAAATGTCTTCTCTGGGGCAGTTGGTTGCTGGTGTCGCTCACGAAATTAACAATCCAGTTAACTTTATCTATGGCAATCTTAACCATGCTAGGCAGTATCTTGAAGACCTCTTACACCTGATTGAGGTTTATGACAAATACTCCAATAAGTCACCTGAAATTGAAGCTGAAATTGAAGCGAGCGATTTTGAATTTGTCAGAACGGACTTCTCGAAAATTATAGATTCCATGCAGGTAGGGGCCGATCGCATTCGTCAGATTGTGCTGTCATTGCGAAACTTCTCCCGCCTAGATGAAGCGGATATGAAATCTGTGGATATTCATTCGGGCATCGATAGCTCTTTGTTGATTTTACAGCATCGCCTCAAAGAAAAGGCAGGAAATCCACCAATTGAAGTTATCAAAAAGTACGGTCAGCTTCCGAAAGTCGAGTGTTATCCAGGGCAACTGAACCAGGTATTTATGAATATACTGACCAATGCTATTGATGCTCTATACGACCGGGAATATACAGACAAAAATTCGGTACACCCTAAGCAATCACCTTACATCCGAATTTGCACGGATGTGCTGGATAACGGTTGGGTGCTGATCGAAATAGCAGATAACGGCCCTGGTATGAGGGAAGAGATCCGCCAAAAGTTATTTGACCCCTTCTTTACCACAAAACCTGTCGGTTCTGGCACTGGGTTGGGTTTATCTATTAGCTATCAGATCGTGGTGGAAAAACACGGCGGTAAACTCAAATGTTCCTCAGTGCCGGGAAAGGGGGCGGAGTTCGTTATTGAAATTCCGGTCAAGCAGCAGAGAAAGGGGTTAGGGGTTAGGGGTTAGGAAAAAAAAATTTATTTTTTGTTAAATTGTTAAACTTTTCCTGAAACTGGGAATAATATAAACTACCAGGGATGTAGCGCCTATAAATAGTCGCAAAGTTGAGCGCGTTAAAAAGTCGCGTTTGCTTTTCATAGATCGTCAAACGCCACCTACCACAAACTTACTAAAAAATATACCTTTTGGGGGATGCGGTAACGCCATTTGGTTGAAATTGCTTTCACCCGAAAGATCGGCTTGATGGTTAAAAATAGCGCGAGCGACGATTTTTAGGGAGGCATTTATGTTTTGGTTGTTTAAATTACAAATAAAAGCTATAACCTCATGTCAGGCAATTTTAGGGATGCTTCTATCGATCGGCTGTTTGAGGAGCAAGTAGAGCAAACGCCCTCTTCGATCGCCGTAGTTTTTGAACGCGAACAGCTGACTTATCAAGAACTGAATCAACGAGCGAATCAGCTAGCACATTATCTGCGAAATCTGGGCGTGAAACCAGAAGTGCTGGTGGGGATATGCCTCGATCGCTCTTTAGAAATGGTCGTCGCGATTTTGGGCGTCCTGAAAGCTGGTGGGGCATATTTACCGCTAGACCCCGCTTATCCGAAAGAGCGCTTGGCTTTTATGTTGCAAGACGCACGAGTTTCGGTGTTGCTGACTCAGGAAAAGTTACTGGCACAATTGCCCGATTTGACTGCGCTTGCACCAGAGGATTCGCAACAGCAACATCCCGCAGTTATTTGTTTGGATAAAGACTGGGAAAATATCGATCGCAACAGCAAAAATAACCCCGACAAACTTGTCAAGCCGGACAACTTAGCTTACGTTATCTACACTTCAGGTTCTACAGGTAAACCCAAAGGAGTATTAGTAGAACACGAAGGTTTGTGCAATTTAGCGATCGCGCAAATTCAAACCTTTGACGTACAACCAAACAGTCGCGTTCTGCAATTCGCTTCCTTCAGCTTCGATGCTTGCGTATCGGAAATTTTCATGGCATTAATTGCAGGCGCAACGTTAGTTTTGGGAACGCGGGATGCTTTAATGCCGGGACAAGGTTTAATTAAACTGTTGCGCGAGAAAGAAATTACTACAGTTACCTTACCGCCGTCAGCACTTGCAGTTTTGCCAGTCGAAGAATTACCATCTTTGCGATCGCTAATTATTGCGGGAGAAGCTTGTCCTCCCGATATCGTCGCACGTTGGGCGAACAATCGTCGCTTTTTCAACGCTTATGGGCCAACAGAAGCTACCGTTTGTGCAACGATCGCCGAATGCACAGCAAACGGTAAGAAACCGCCGATCGGTCGCCCGATTCTCAACAAAGAAGTATATATATTAGATGAGCAATTACAGCCAGTTTCAGTTGGCGTTCCCGGTGAGTTATATATCGGTGGTATTGGCATAGCACGAGGCTATCTCAACCGTCCGGAATTAACTAGCGCTCGCTTTATTCCCAATCCATTTTTAAATAATTCCGAATCAAACTCAAAACTATACAAAACTGGAGATTTAGCTTGCTATTTACCTGATGGAAACATCGAATTTCTGGGAAGAATTGACGAACAGGTAAAAGTTCGCGGCTATCGGATCGAACTGGGTGAAATCGAAGCAACCCTGCGCCAACATCCAGGCGTACAAACTGCGGCGGTGACGGCGCGAGAAGATGTACCCGGACAAAAACGTTTAGTCGCTTATTTAGTGCAAAATCCCGATTATGAGGGCGAGCGAGCAGAAGCTGAATATATCGAACAATGGCAAGCTGTTTCTGACGAAACTTATAGCCAAACTTCTGTAGAACAAGACGCAACATTTAATGTAGCTGGTTGGAATAGCAGTTACACAGGAAAGCCGATTCCAGAAGAAGAAATGCGCGAATGGGTAGAACAAACAGTCGATCGCATTCTGGCTTTACAACCCAATCGCGTCTTAGAACTCGGTTGCGGTACGGGGATGTTGCTATTCCGAATTGCTCCCCAATGCACCTTATATTTTGGTGCTGATTTCTCGCAAGAAGTGGTGCGATATCTGCACAAACAATTAGAAAAAAGAGAACAAAAGTTACCGCAAGTCATTCTCAGTCACAGAACCGCAGATAACTTTGAGGGAATTGAGGCGGGAGATTTCGATACGGTAATTCTGAATTCTGTTAGTCAGAACTTTCCCAGTATCGAATATCTTTTGCAGGTTTTGGAAGGAGCGGTAAAGGCGGTTAAACCGGGTGGGAGCATTTTTGTGGGAGATGTCCGCAGTTTGCCGCTGCTGGAAGCTTACCACACATCGGTTCAACTCGATCGAGCAGCAGAAGAATTGGAGCGATCGCAACTTTTACAGAAAGTGCGATCGCGCTTAGCTCAAGAAGAAGAATTGGTCATCGCTCCAGCCTTTTTCACTGCACTTAAACAGCATTTACCTCAAATTAGCGATGTTCAAATTCAACTCAAGCGCGGCGTTCACCATAACGAATTAACTCGTTTCCGTTACGATGTAACTCTCCACATTGGCAACGAAGTTATCCCCAACGCCGATATTTTTTGGTTAGATTGGCAACAGCAAAAACTCACTTTGCCAGCATTTCTCCAGCTGCTAGTAAAAACCAATCCCGAAATTTTAGGATTGCGTGGCGTACCCAATGCACGTTTATTAACAGAAGTCAAGACTATTGAATGGTTAAATAGCTCTGATGGTTGCCAAACTGTCGGCGAATGGCGCGAAGAGTTATTGCAAAAATATGAGGGAACTGGATTAGATCCCGAACAGTTTTGGGCATTAAGCTGCGAATTACCTTATGCGATCGATATTACTTGGTCGAGTGAAATCGGCTGCTACGATGTGGTGTTGCAACGTCGAGGAAGTGTAGGAAAGTTCACCAATCACCAACTAACAACTACCCATGTACGGGCGAAGCATTTGGGCGACAATTCTTCCTTATTACCAAAAGATTTCTCGCCAAATGCTAATGCCTCCGGCACGCTAGCGCGAACGCCCCTACTACTACCTTGGAACGACTGCGCCAACAAACCGTTGCAAGCAAAAATTGCCCGCAAACTAATCCCACAATTACGCAGTTTCCTGCAAGAAAAACTGCCCGAATACATGGTGCCAGAACGCTTTGTAATGTTGGACGCCTTGCCTTTAACTCCCAACGGCAAAGTCGATCGCAAAGCACTGCCAATACCAGATTCTACCAGACCGGAATTAGAAGAAAACTTTGCAGAACCTCGCACGCCTGTCGAAAAAGTGTTGGCAGGAATTTGGGCAGAAATTTTGGGAGTGGAACGAGTTGGCATCAACGACAACTTTATAGAATTGGGCGGACAATCATTATTGGCAATTCAAATAATTTCTCGCGTGCGGGAAACTTACCAAGTAGAATTACCGCTGCGTTGCTTATTTGATGAACCTACCGTAGCGGGATTAGCTCAACAAATTGAGATCGCACGGCAAGAAAAACCGGGATTGCAACTTCCGGCGATCGCACCCATTTCTCGCAACCAAAACATACCTCTTTCTTTCCCCCAGCAAAGACTTTGGTTTTTTGAACAATTGGTGCCGGGAACTCCATTGTGTAACGAATCTGCCGACGTTCGCCTTCCTGGCGCGATCGATGTAGAAGCAATGGAAAAAAGCCTCAACGAAATTATCCGGCGTCACGAAATCTGGCGAACTACTTTTCCAGTGGTAGACGGACAACCAGTGCAAATTATTCACCCAGCGACTCATCTTAAATTGCGGGTGGTGGATCTCCAGCATCTTCCTTATTCGTCAAGAGAAGCAGAAGCGCTTCGGTTAGCAACAGAGGAAGTCAGACAACCTTTTGACTTAACAAAACTGCCGCTATTGCGAGCGAGTTTAATCAGATTGGGCGAGACAGAACATCGGTTATTCCTAACTCTGCATCACCTAATTTTTGATGGCGTTTCTCTATATAATGCTTTCCTGCAAGAATTGGCAGCACTTTACGAAGCATTCTGTGCGGGTAAACCTTCTCCCTTGCCAGACTTGCCAATTCAGTATGGCGATTATGCTTACTGGCAGCACCTATGTACCGAGGAATATTTGCAAAATCAGCTCGATTATTGGCAGCGGCAGTTAGCAGATTTACCAACATTACAAATGCCGACCGATCGACCTCGACCCGCAGCAGAAACTTTCCGAGGTGCGAGATATTCTCTAGCATTACCCAAACAGTTAAGCGAAGATATCAAAGCACTTAGCAGTCGGTCAGGAGTAACCTTGTTCATGACCCTGCTGGCAGCATTCAAAACTTTGCTGAGCAGATATGCTGGACAAGACGATATTCCCGTTGGTGTGGTTATCTCCGGTTCTAATCGTCCGGAAATTCAAGAACTGGTTGGCTTCTTTATTAATATTTTGGTTTTGCGTTCCGACCTTTCGGGAAATCCCAGTTTCCGACAATTATTAGAACGGGTGAAAGAAGTAACCTTGGGTGCTTATGCTAACCAAGATGTACCTTTCCAAAAGTTAGTGAAAGAACTGCGACCCGATCGTCATTTATCCGGACATCCCCTGTTTCAAGTTATGTTTCTCCTCGAACCGCCGACACCTGCATTAGATTCGGGGTGGAACCTCAGACCGCTAGATGTGGATACGGGTACGGCGAAGTTGGATTTAACTGTTTCCTTAGACGACAAACCAGAGGGATTGATCGGTTACTTCCAATACAATACAGATTTATTTGATGCGGCGACGATCGATCGCATGGCAGGACATTTTCAAACTTTGCTAGAAGGTATTGTCGCCAATCCCGATCGCCAACTCTCCGAATTACCTTTACTAACAGCAAAAGAGCAGCAATTGCTCCTAGAATGGAGAAGCGATCGTCAGATATCGGGAATAGAAAATAACTTAATTCCCAAAGATTCCTGCCTTCATCAATTGTTTGAGGCGCGAGTGCAGCAGACACCAGACGCCGTGGCGGTGGTTTTTGAGGGGACGCAGCTAACTTACCGACAACTGAATCGGCAAGCCAACCAATTGGCCCATTACCTGCAAAAATTGGGCGTTGGCCCAGACGTACTGGTGGGAATGTGCTTAGAACGTTCTTTGGAAACGATCGTAGGCATTCTGGGTATCCTGAAAGCTGGTGGGGCTTATGTCCCGTTAGATCCCGCCTATCCGGAAGAACGGCTGGCTTTGATGTTGGAAGACTCGCAAGTTTCGGTGTTGCTGACGCAGGCGCGGATCGCTAACACGCTGACCGCACAAAAAGCTAAAGTAGTTTGCTTAGATGCAGACTGGGAAACGATCGATCGAGAAAGCGATACTAACTCGAATAGTTCAGTAAAACCCGACAATTTAGCTTACGTTATTTACACTTCCGGTTCTACAGGCAAACCTAAAGGTGTGCTGGTAAATCACTCGAATGTAGTTCGTTTGTTTGCCGCGACAAATGAGTGGTTTGAATTTAACGAAGGGGATGTGTGGACGCTGTTCCATTCATCTGCATTTGACTTTTCAGTTTGGGAACTCTGGGGCGCTTTAATTTACGGTGGGCGTTTGGTAGTAGTGCCCTACTGGGTAAGTCGATCGCCCGAACAATTTTACAACCTTTTGTGCAGCGAAGGAGTAACAGTCCTCAATCAAACTCCTTCTGCTTTTCGCCAATTGATGCAGGTCGAGGAATCTTTGGGCGAAGTTAAAAAGCTGGCACTTCGCTTCGTAATATTTGGCGGAGAAGCTTTGGAAATCCAAAGTTTGAAACCTTGGTTCGATCGACACGGGGACGAGTTACCGCAGTTAGTCAATATGTACGGTATCACGGAAACAACTGTCCACGTCACCTATCGTCCGCTGACAAAGGCCGATCTTAACTGTAGGGGAAGTGCGATCGGTATTCCTATCCCCGACTTGCAAGTTTACATCCTCGATCGATACTTACAACCTGTACCTATTGGCGTTCCGGGTGAATTATATATCGGTGGTGCAGGTTTAGCGCGAGGCTATCTCAACCGTCCCGAATTGACTGCCCAAAAATTTATTTCCAACCCGTTTAATGATTTGGGATTGTCAGATTCCAGTCCCAATCCAAAATCGGAAAAACTCTACCAAACGGGAGATTTAGCGCGTTATCTGTCGGATGGTAAGATTGAATATCTAGGCCGCATAGATAACCAAGTGAAGATTCGCGGTTTCCGGATCGAGTTGGGAGAAATTGAGACAGTGTTGGGGAAACATCCCGACGTGCGGGAAACAGTAGTAATGGTTGGCGAAGATGTACCGGGCGATAAACGTTTGGTGGCATACATTGTTGCCAAACATCAGCCAGAAAGAGTGCCTTATCAAGCTTCGTGTTTGGTAGAATTTGGCGGTACAAATTCGGCAATAGCCCGCACAGAGGATATCTCATTCGGTGGTATTTGTCTGGAAAACGTGCCAGATATCGCTCCCGGTCAAGCTGTTCGACTGCATCTGCAACTACCCGGTTATAGCGAGGAAAGCTGGTTATCGGGAACTGTTGTTTGGCAGTACGAAGAACGCACGGGAATTGAATTTAAGCGGGAAGAAGAACAACAAAATATAGTTCGGGAAAGCGTTAAATACCTTTTGACAGATCGAGGCTTTTTGAAAGTTTGGCAACGCACGTTTACGTCAAAGTTGCGCGACTTCCTCAAGCAAAAGTTACCCGATTATATGGTGCCTTCCAATTTTGTAATTTTGGATGCTTTACCGCTAACTCCAAATGGTAAAATTGACCGTCGAGCGCTACTTGCGCTCGGACAAACAATACCCGATCGCGTGCAGGTAAAAACAATTGCAGACTGCGATAAAGGAGAGAACAACCAAGAATTTTCGGAGGGAATAATTACTGATAAACTCCCCACCGAGTTGCCAGCAGATTTTGTTGCGCCTCGCAATGAAACCGAGCAAGTAGTAGCTGGAATATGGGCGGAAGTTCTCAGAGTCGAGAAAGTTAGCATTGATGATAACTTTTTGGATTTGGGCGGACATTCGTTATTAGCTACTCAGGTAATTGCTCGTTTGCAGGCTGCTTTCCAAATGGAATTACCTTTACGCACTCTTTTCGAGTCACCTACTGTGCGCGAACTTGCCGAGGCAATTACCAAGTTAAAAAGTAGTAAAAATCCCTTTCAAGCACCAACTATTACATCAGTTTCCCGCGCATCTTATCGCCAGAAACTATCCTCCCTCAAAAAGAGTAAGGAAGACTAGAGCGGTGGTAGGTAGTAATTAGTATTTTTTCCCAGTACCTACTACCCAATACCTATTACCAAAAAAGGAAGAAGTAATGACACAAAAGCTTCCCGCGAACTTCTCAACACCTGTTGAGAACAATCTAGATATTTCCGATGAAGATGTGTTTGTGCTTCCGCTATCTTTTGCCCAGCAGCGCTTGTGGTTTTTCGATCGATTGTCTCCCGGTAGTGCTATTTATAACGTTCCCGGCGGCGTACAATTTAACGGGGCGCTGAATCTGGAGGCGTTAGAGCAGAGTTTTAACGAAATTGTACGGCGTCACGAAGTATTGCGGACTACCTTTACTATCGTGGATGGGCAGCCAGTTCAAGTTGTTGCCCCAGCGTCAACTGGCACAGCAAGGGGGCGTCACTATCTGCTAGATGTAGTAGACCTCAGTTACCTGCCAGAAAAGCAACGTCAGACGGAAGCGCAACGACTGGCTACAAAGGAAGCCAGACAGCCGTTTAACCTAGAGCGAGGCCCACTGCTGCGCGTCAAATTACTGCGCTTTGGCGAACAAGAGTACATCTTCCTGATGACAATTCACCACATCATTTCGGATGGTTGGTCATTGGGAGTATTCATGTATGAATTGATACAGCTTTACGATGCTTTCTGCTTGGGCTTGCCCTCCCCACTGCCAGAACTGTCCATTCAGTATGCCGACTATGCGATTTGGCAGCAACAATGGCTGGAGGGAGAGATTATGGCCAGTCAGCTTTCCTTCTGGCAGCAGCAACTCGGCGGTAGTTCGCAAACGCTGGAATTGCTCGCCGATCGATCGCGACCTGCCGTGCAGAGTTTCCGTGGTGCCAATCAACCGCTAACATTATCGCCAACTTTGGTGGAAAAACTCAAGGCACTGTCGCGTCGAGAAGGTGTCACTTTATTTACGATTTTGTTGGCGGCATTCAACATTTTGCTATATCGTTACACCGGACAGGAAGATATTTTAGTCGGTTCGCCGATCGCAGGTCGTCAATATCCCGATTTAGAAAAGTTAATTGGCTTTTTTGTCAATACTATAGTGCTGCGAACTGACCTGGCTGGAACCCCCAGTTTTAAGCAACTGTTGCAGCGAGTTTGGGAAACTACCTTTGGAGCTTTTGCTAACCAAGAACTACCTTTCGAGAAGTTGGTGGAGGCGCTGCAACCAGAACGAAGCCTGAGTAAAAATCCGCTGTTTCAGGTAATGTTTGTTCTCCAAAATGCCAATATGCCCAGCCTCGATTATAGGTGGAGTCTCACCCAGCTAAATTTTGATACTGGGGCGACGCAATTCGATTTAACTTTGGCATTAGAAGAGAGACACGATCGCATCGTGGGCGGGTTTATATACAACACGGATTTATTTGATGCCGATACCATCACCAGAATGACAGGGCATTTTCAGACTTTGCTTGAAAGTATTGTCGCCCATCCCGAACAGCGCATTTGCGAATTGTCTTTGTTGACCGAGCGAGAGCATCAGCAGCTTTTGTTGTGGAATAACACGCAGACAGATTATCCTTCAAATGCTTGTATTCACCACCTATTTGAAGCTTGGGTAGAACAAACGCCCGATGCAGTAGCTCTCATTTTTGAAGATAAAGAATTAACTTACCGAGAACTGAATGCCAAAGCAAATCAGCTAGCACATTATCTAATAAGTTTTGGTGTGAAAGCAGAGGAACTCGTAGGAATTTGCGTAGATCGTTCAGTGGAAATGATAATCGGAATTTTGGGCATCCTCAAAGCTGGTGCTGCTTACGTTCCCTTAGATCCGGCATATCCGCAAGAGCGCTTGGCATTTATGTTAGAAGATGCTGGCGTTTCGGTGTTGCTAACTCAAGCAAGTTTATTAGCAACTGTTCCCCAACACAAAGCGCGTGTTTTCTGTTTGGATAAAGACTGGGAAGAAGTTGCATTACAGAGTGAGGAAAATCCCTCGTTGCAACTGACGCCGGATAATCTAGCCTATGTTATTTATACTTCTGGATCTACAGGTAAACCTAAAGGGGTACTGATAGAACATCGAGGTTTGTGCAATCTCGCTACAACACATATCGATCTGTTCGATGTGCGATCGAATAGCCGTATGCTCCAGTTTGCTTCCTCAAGTTTTGATGCTTCCATTTGGGAAATAGCCATCGCTTTAGCAGGAGGCGCAACGCTGGTGATGGGAACGCGGGAATCCTTAATGCCGGGACAAGCTTTGCTGAGGTTGTTGCGAGAGAAAGAAATTAATGTAGTTGTTCTACCGCCGTCAGCACTAGCAGTTTTGCCAGTAGAAGAACTTCCGGCATTAAGATCGCTCATAGTTGGTGGAGAAAGCTGTCCTCCCGATATCGTAACTCGTTGGGCGAAAGGTCGTCGTTTCTTCAACGCTTATGGGCCAACAGAAGCTACGGTTTGTACGACTGTTGCTGAATGCACTCCTTTTGACCAAAAGATTTCGATCGGTCGTGCGATCGCTAATAGCCAAGTTTACATCTTAGATACGCATTTGCAACCAGTTCCGATCGGCGTTCCCGGAGAAATATACATTGGTGGTATTGGTTTAGCAAGAGGTTATCTCAACCGCCCCGAACTTACTGCCCAAAGATTTATTGCCAATCCCTTTAATGATTTGGGATTGTCAGATTCCAGTTCCAATCCAAAATCCGAAAAACTCTACAAAACCGGAGACTTTGCGCGTTATCTCCCGAATGGCAATATTGAATATCTCGGTCGGATAGATAACCAAGTAAAAATTCGCGGATTTCGGATCGAACCGTTAGAAATCGAAGCACTTCTAAAACAGCATCCCGACATAGTACAAGCGGCGGTAATTGCTAGAGAAGATATCCCTGGCGACAAGCGCTTGGTAGCTTATGTTGTTTCTAAACTGATGCCCGATCGCGTGCCTTATCAAAGGGAATGTTTGGTTAAATTTGATGGAAATCCAGCGGTAAAATTACAGACCGAGGATATTTCGATCGGCGGCGTTTGTTTGGGAGGAATATCGGATATTGTTGCAGGTGAGCGATTGCGCTTGCACCTCACACTCCCAGGTTCTCATGAGGGAATATGGCTGTTGGGAAAAGTCGCATGGCAAAAGGGAAAACAAGCTGGCATTCAGTTTGAACTTAAACCTTCAGAACAAGCCATTTTAAAGAAGAGTCTAGACTATCTTCTGGAAACTCAAGGTTTCTTGAAAGTTTTGCAACGCACAGCCGTTGAGAGCTTACGCAGCTTCTTAAAACAAAAGCTGCCTGACTATATGGTTCCTTCCAGCTTTGTGTTTCTGAATGAATTGCCGCTGACACCTAATGGCAAAGTCGATCGCAAATCGCTACCCGCACCAGAACATCTTCGCTCGGATTTGTCAGGAAATTACGTACCTCCCCAAACTGAGATGGAACAAACCATTGCTAGAGTTTGGCAAGCCGTTCTGCAAACTGACAAAGTGGGTATGAATGACAATTTCTTCGATTTAGGCGGTCATTCATTACGCATGGCTCAAGTTCATAACAAATTACAAGAGGTATTGTACAAAGAATTATCGTTGGTGGAACTGTTTAAATATCCGACGATTGGAGCTTTGGCTAAGTATTTAAACCCAGAAACGAGTCATACCAAAGCCGAGCAAATAAATGGATTCAATGGCTCACCTTTACAGCAAGGTATCGACAGAGCCAAGAAGCAAAAAGAAGCGATCGATCGCCAAAAGCAACGCCTACAGGGAAGGAGAAATAACAATGGATGAACTGCAACAAGCTATCGCCATTATTGGGATGGCAGGTCGTTTTCCCGGTGCCAAAAATGTCGATGATTTTTGGCAAAACCTGCGCGACGGCGTGGAATCGATTTCTTTCTTTTCTGACGAAGAGTTGCAAGCTTCTGGCATCGATCCCGCTTTGCTGAAAAATCCCCATTACGTAAAAGCGAAAGGCGTTCTGGAAGATATCGAATTATTTGATGCGGGATTTTTTGGTATTAATCCTAGAGAAGCTGCAATCACCGATCCGCAACATCGTTTATTTTTAGAAAGTGCTTGGACAGCACTGGAAAATGCTGGTTACAATCCGGAAAGCTACCCAGGTTCGATCGGCGTTTATGCTGGCGTCGGAATGAGCGGCTATTTGTTAAACAATCTTTATTCAAATCCCGAAGTTATCCAATCGGTAGGCACTTATCAGTTGTTGATTTCAAACGATAAAGATTTCTTGCCTACGCGAGTTTCTTACAAGTTAAATTTGAAGGGGCCAAGTGTCAATGTTCAAACAGCTTGTTCTACTTCCTTAGTTGCTACTTGTTTGGCTTGTCAAAGTTTGTTAAATTACCAATGCGATATCGCTTTGGCGGGTGGCGTTTCCATCAGCGTGCCATCAAAAATAGGTTATTTGCATCAAGAAGGAATGATTCTTTCTCCCGACGGACATTGTAGAGCTTTTGATGCGAAAGCGCAGGGAACTGTGAATGGCAACGGTGTGGGAATTGTTGTCTTAAAGAGATTGGAAGATGCGATCGCAGACGGCGACTCCATCCATGCAGTGATCGGAGGTTTTGCAATTAATAACGATGGTTCTTTGAAAGTTGGCTATACTGCTCCTAGTATAGACGGTCAAGCTGAGGCGATCGCACAAGCTTTGGCGATGGCAGAAGTTGACCCGGAAACTATTAATTATATTGAAGCGCACGGGACTGGTACGCCTTTGGGAGATCCGATCGAAATTGCGGCATTAACGCAAGCTTTCCGCGCCAATACTGAGAAGAAAGGATTTTGTGCGATCGGTTCTGCAAAAACAAATATCGGACATTTGGATACCGCTGCTGGCGTGACTGGTTTAATCAAAACAGTACAAGCACTCAAACACAAATTATTGCCACCGACTTTGCACTTTGAAAAACCCAATCCTCGGATTGATTTCGCCAATAGTCCGTTTTTCGTTAATGCTCAACTTTCCGAATGGCAGAGAAATGGCACTCCCCGCCGTGCTGGTGTTAGTTCTTTTGGTATTGGTGGAACTAACGCTCATGTGGTATTAGAAGAAGCGCCTATTCTCGAACCATCGGGAGATTCTAGACCTTGGCAATTGCTAGTTTTATCTGCTAAAACTGAATCTGCGATCGATACCGCCACTGCTAATTTAGTTGAACATTTAAATAATTATCCTGAAATTAACCTGGCTGATGCTGCTTACACGCTTGGAATTGGTCGAAAAGCTTTCAATCATCGACGGATATTAGTTTGCCAAGACCGAGAAGATGCTGTTACGGCACTTTCTCAACTCGATCCGAAACGAGTTTTTACTAACTTTGGAGAAGTTAAAAATCGACCTGTTGCTTTCATGTTTTCCGGTCAAGGTTCGCAATATGCAAACATGGCGGCGGAACTCTACCAACTAGAACCGATATTTAGAGAAGAAATCGATTTTTGTGCGGAATTTCTCATCCCATATCTGGGATTGGATTTGCGCGATGTGCTGTATGCAAGCGCGGAACAAGCAGAACAATTAGACATCTCCAGAAAAGAATCTCAGAGACAGGCAGGATGCCTATCCCACAAGAATTTTTGGAGGGGTCAATTGCAGCAAACTGCGATCGCACAACCAGCTTTGTTTGCGATCGAATACGCTTTAGCTAAATTATGGATCTCGTGGGGTGTGCATCCGCAAGGTGCGATCGGTCACAGTATCGGCGAATATGTCGCCGCTTGTCTCGCTGGCGTTTTCTCGCTGGAAGAAGCACTATCGCTAGTAGCTGTACGGGGAAAATTGATGCAGCAAATGCTACCAGGGTCGATGCTGGCAGTACCGCTGACTGCACAGCAAGTGCAACCTCTACTGGGTAAAGAACTTGAGCTTGCTGCAATTAACGCGCCATCTCTGTGCGTTGTTTCCGGTGCGACAGATGCGATCGAAGTACTGGAACAAAAACTGTTAGAAAAAGGCGTGGAATGTCGTCGCCTGCATACTTCCCATGCGTTCCATTCTCAGATGATGGAACCAATTTTAGAGGTATTTACAGAACAGGTGAAAAAAGTAAACCTGAAAGCACCACAAATTCCCTACATTTCTAACGTTACCGGCACTTGGATCGCCGCAGAAGAGGCAACAAATCCGCATTATTGGGCGAGACATTTGCGCCAAACAGTGCTTTTTAGTTCGGGATTGCAAACATTATGGCAAGAATCCGATTGGGTGCTGTTAGAAATTGGCCCCGGAAAAATGCTGACTACCCTCGCAAAACAGCATTTAGATAAAGTTAGCGATCGCATTGTACTTTCTTCTTTAAGACATCCGCAAGATCGACAATCCGATGTTGCCTTTTTGTTAAACGCAGTAGGCAAACTTTGGCTATCGGGAATACAAATAGATTGGTCGGGATTTTACAGCCAAGAAAAACGCGATCGCGTACCTTTGCCAACTTATCCGTTTGAGCGTCAACGCTATTGGATTGAAGCGCAAAAAATAGTAGGTGATAAAAACAGAAACTCTGTACCCGAATGGACATCAATATTAGAAGCAGGAAAGATACAGGCACTTGCGGAAATATCGAAATTTGACAATCCAACCTATCTAGGAAAGAAAGAGTGTTTGGAGCGTTTGTGTATTGCTTACATGAACCTTGCCTTGAGAGAATTGGGCGCATTTAGCAATCCAGACGAAAAGTATTCTGTGGAAGAGTTGTTCGATCGATTCCCTATTCTGCCGCGTCACAAGCAATTAATATCGCAATGGTTGAAGAGTTTGGTTGAAGAAGGGCAGTTACAGCAAGATGGAGAAAAATTTACCAATCTTGTAACAATTTACCCAGATTCAGTCAATGCTCTTGAAGAAGAAGTAAAAGCAAAATGGGCAGACACGCCTCAATGGGCAGAAGTTATGCAAACCTATCGGCAAAAGCTTGTCTCCATACTTGTTGGCAAAGAAGATCCGCTACAGTTAATATTTGCTGAAAGCTTCTATGATGTAGCGGAAAGTATAGGTCGATCTTTACCTCTGCTTCCTTATCACAACAATATCCTGCGAACAAGTTTGCAGCAATTGGTGAAGTCGTTATCGCCGCAAGTAAATCTGCGAATTTTGGAAATAGGCGCGGGAATGGGACTCACTACAACCGAGTTATTACCTGTCTTACCACCGCAGCAAACTAACTACATTTTCACTGATGTTGCTCGTTTTTTCTTAGACAAAGCCAAGCAAAAGTTTAGCGATTATCCTCATGTTCAATATCGCCTATTAGATATCGAACAACCTCCTGAAAAGCAAGGTTATGAACCGCACAGCTTTGATGTAATAATAGCCGCTCAGGTGTTGCACGTCACCCGCAATATAGAGGAAAGTTTAGCTCATATCCGCTCTTTGTTGGCTCCCGACGGTTTGTTATTAATTTGGGAAGTAACGCAAGCTCAAATGGATTACAACATCACCGATGGTTTAATGATGAAACCTTTGGATGATGGAGAACGCAGTCAAGGTAATCCATTTTTATCGAAAAAGCAGTGGATTGAGGCATTACGAAATCATGGATTTGTTGACGTGGCGGCTTTGCCTGGAAACGACGTTTTAGGGCACCATATTTTGTTGGCTAAAGCTTCTGCATCGGCAGATATAGCCGCACCTTCAGCATTTACGGTTAATCGAGAAAATGCTGTTGAAAAATCAGAATTTGCCTTAGAGAAAAAGCCGAATATTGCCGATTGGTTTTATACTCCATCTTGGCAACGCTCTCTACCTCCAAAACCGGATAAGCTAATTAATCGACAATGTTGGTTATTGTTTGTTGATGAGTGCGGTGTAGGTGAACAACTGGTGAGGAAGCTGGAACAAGAAAACCAGGATGTTATTGTTGTAAAAGCGGGTAATGAGTTCACCTTTCACAGCGATATCGTCTATACGATCGACCCTCAACAACGCGATGATTATGACGCTTTGCTGAAAGAAGTTCGGAAATTGAATAAAACTCCTCAAAAAATCGTTCATTTATGGAGTGTCACGCCAAACAATGAATTAGAAATCGAAGTTCTGGAAGATTCTCAAAATTTAGGTTTCTACAGTTTGCTTTTTCTGGCGCAAGCACTTGGAAAACAGGATTTTAGCGAGGAAATTGAAATCGCGGTTATCTCAAATAATATGCAGGAGGTAACTGGCGATGAGATACTTTGTCCGCCGAAAGCAACTATTTTGGGGCCATGTAAAGTTATTCCGCAAGAATACTTAAACATAAGTTGTCGCAGCATTGATGTTGTATTTCCGGAAACAGGAAATAGACAAAAAGAGAAAATCGCCGATTATCTGTTCGCGGAAATAACTGCAAAATCATCCGATTTAGTGATTGCTTATCGGGGCAATCATCGCTGGGTACAAACTTTTGAAGCCGTCCAATTGGATGGTGCAGAAAAATTAAATTTGAGAGAAGGGGGAGTTTATTTAATTACAGGTGGATTGGGTGGAATTGGATTAGTGCTGGCGGAATATCTGGCAGAAAAAGTGCAAGCAAAATTAGTTTTAATCGGTCGATCGCACTTGACCGCCAAACATGAATGGCAACAATGGTTAGCTACTCACGAAGAGAAAGATAGCATCAGTTGCAAAATTCGGAAATTGCAACAAATAGAAGCTTTGGGTGCAGAAATTCTGGTAGCCAGCGCAGATGTAGCTAACTTAGAGGAAATGCAAAAAGTAATAGCTAATGCGTGCGATCGCTTTGGCACAATTAACGGAGTTATCCACGCGGCTGGAATTTCACCCGGAGGCATGATTCAACTGAAAACCAAAGAAAATTTAGCCAATCTTTTAGCCCCAAAAGTAAAAGGAACTTTGGTAATTGACGCTTTGCTGAAGGATTTTAACCTAGATTTCCTGATCCTTTGTTCGTCTCTGAATTCATTTATCGCTGGACTTGGTTTAGTAGACCATTGCGGTGCTAATGCTTTTCTCGATGCCTTCGCACATTACAATACTACTAAATGCGATCGCTTGACCATTTCAGTTAACTGGGATGGCTGGCAAGAAGTAGGACAAGCAGCCAATGCAGCCACATCAGAACAACTCAAAAAGTGGCGCGAAACAAGTTTCAAACAAGGCATATTTCCCAACGAAGGAATGGAGGCATTTAAGCGCATTTTAGGAACTACATTGCCTCAAATTATGGTATCGACGCAAGATTTTATAATTCGATACCAGCAGTACAAAACTTCTAAAGAACTACAGCACTTGCAATCTCAAAAGGAAACCAAATCATCCAAACTGCTAAACTCGCGACCGAAACTCAATAACGCTTATGTAGAACCTCGCGATCGCATCGAGCAAACTATTGCTAAAATCTGGCAACAATCTCTAGGTATCGACAAAATTGGTATCCACGATGACTTCTTTGAATTGGGGGGAGATTCTCTCCTAGCAATTCATTTAATTGCCAAGATAAGCGAAGCCACTAATACAAAATTGTCAGCCCATAGCCTGATCGATGCACCGACTATTGCCGATTTAGCTAAATTAATCGCACAGTCAACATTGCCAACAACCTCTAATTCCACGCTAGTGGAAATTCAAACTGGTAGCAACACCAAAAAACCTCTTTTCTTAGTGCATCCCATTGGCGGTCACGTCTATATTTATCGGGAATTAGCACGTTATCTGCCTGATTTTCCTGTTTATGGATTCCAGGCGCAAGGAGTAGATGGAAAAGCAGAACCTCTGACTACAGTTGAAGAAATGGCGGCTCAATATATTAAAGCCTTGCGGGTCGTGCAACCTGAAGGGCCGTATTTTTTGGGCGGTTCTTCTTTTGGCGGAACTGTAGCTTTCGAGATGGCACAACAGCTACAAAAACTAGGTCAAAAAGTAGCAATGCTTACCTTGCTCGATACTCCTAGCCCCGGTCAATTACCATCAGAAAATTTAGAAGATGATGACCTCAAAACGATGGCTTATGCACTCGGCGTTGGTGCGGATATTTCGATTTCAGCAAACGAACTCGAACAGATGAACGATGAAGAAAGGCTGCTTTACTTTTTGGAAAAAGGTAAGTCTGCTCTGAAAATGCCTGCTGATTTTGGCGTTACCGAACTTCGCCGCTTTCATCAAGTTTTCCAACTCAACATGAAGGCGATGAAAAAATATATCCCGCAAGTTTATTCCGGTCAAATTATCTTTTTCCGTGCGTGCGATCGCGATGCCTTTAATCCCGAAAATCCCGAACTCGGCTGGAAAGATTTGGCTGCTGCGGGACTGGAGATTCACGAAATACCTGGAAATCACATTACCATGAATTTCGCTCCTAACGTGGATGTGATGGCCCAAAGGCTGAAGACGAAGATCTCTGAGGTACTGTCAGCAGACTGAAAATTTGTGCGATCGCCCAAGCTTTCACCGCTGATATCGATCGATTACCTGTTCAATAAATGCCTGCCATTTCTGATTGGGAACCCAAATTCTATGTAAATCATTTTTGGCAGTTTCTTCATCTACCCCTTGATGAAGCAATCTGTATAAATAGATAAAAGATGAAACTCTCATATTGGCAGCGCAGTGAACAAACACCGATTTGTTCGCATTCGCTTCCATGACGCTAAAAAATTGACTGATATCCTCAAGAGTAGGATTTTCCCAAACTACTGGGATGTGTACGTATTCCATTCCCAAATTTTCAACGAGTGCTTGCTCGTTTGGCAAGGCTTTGGGTGATTCGGGTAAGGCTAAATTCACTATAAGTTGATATCCAGCATCTTTAATAACACCTAACTGCGCTTCGGTCGGCTGTCCCGCCGTTGCCACTTTTGCCGATACTTTGAAAAAGTTGTAAATGCTTTCAATTTGGTTCTCAGACATTCTGTTCTCCTTTGACATAGCCCCTATTAACGGTTCTCTAGCGGAATAGCTGAGGATAAATCTGCCGCCAAGCCATCCACGTAAAAACTCCAGTTAACAGCACCATCCATAGCAATTGTATTAACCAATACTGCGGGATTGCTAACTCCCAACGCAACAAATCTACCAACGGAGAAAGAGGAAGAAAACTAGCGACTTTACTCAATAAAGGTGGTAGAGTTTCGCGGGGAAAAAAGGTGCCGCAGATAGTGTACATTGGTACAATTAATAAGTAAATTGGCACGTTTATGTGATCGATCGTTCGCATAACACCAGCTGTGAGCAGTCCCATCGCCGCAAAGAGCAGACTGCCCAAGCAAATTAACGGTAAAGATAATAACAAATTCCAGCCAGAGAAAAACCCCAACAAAACTTCTACAATACCCGTCACAACTCCGGTAATTGCGCCGCGAGTCGCCGCCCAAAGCCAGTCGCCGCAGAACACTTCTGCAAAAGTCAGCGGTGCTGTTAGCAACGCTTGCCAAGTTTTTTGGAAATTCAAACGAACAAAGCTGCCGAAAGCTCCTTCAGAATATGATTGGAAAATCACTCCGATCGCAATCATTCCCGGTGCAATAAACGTCATGTAATCGACAGTTTTACCCGCATAAGTAATCTCTCCCAGTAGCGGCGTTAAGCCATAACCAAAAGCTAGCAAGTAAACGATCGGTTCTAACATAGGAGGAAGACAGTTAACCAGCCAAGTCTTTTGATAAACTTTAGCGTGGCGATGCCAAACTGAATAGATTCCCCAAAGTGTGATGCTCGATTTAAACTTCATTTAAAGACCTACCAGTTAGGCGTAAAAAGACATCTTCTAAATTAGCTCGTCGCCGCGTGAGGGAGGTTGGCTGTTTGGCGACGAGTTCCTCCCACAACAAATTGGGATTTTCAGGCGGTAAGGTCAACAAATATCCGCTACTGAAAGGACGACACCAAGTTCCTGTTTGTTTTGCAAGTTGTTGCAGGATTGATTCGGCAACGCCTTCAATTTCGACAATTTCTTGACCTACTATGCGCGAAATCAGTTCGGTGGGAGTGCCAGAATCAATTACTTGACCTTCCTGAAGCAGCAGGAGACGATCGCACAATCGTTGCGCTTCGTCCATATAATGAGTAGTCAATAAAACTGCACAGCCATTTTGTTTCAATTGACTCACCAGTTTCCAAAATTCTTGCCTTGCATCTGGGTCTAACCCCGTAGTCGGTTCGTCTAAAAACACTACATGAGGTTTATTAATTATCGCACGCGCTAAAACTACTCGCCGCTTCCATCCTCCAGAAAGTTCATCAATTTTATAATTTGCATAATCTTGCAATCCCATTCGATCGAGTAATTCTCCCACCTGATGCCGCGCCGCTTTACCCGTGAGGCGATAATGATGAGCAAAGTGAATCAAATTCTCTTTAACTGTGAATTCCGGATCTAAATTATCTTCTTGAGTTACAATTCCCATGAAATAGCGAGCTTGGCGACCCTGAAGGTGTACTTGCAAGTCTCCCAACTGCACAAATCCTCGACTGGGAATCACCCCTCCGTAAAGCATCCCCACCGTTGTGGTTTTTCCAGCTCCATTCGGCCCTAAAACTCCGAGAATTTCTCCAGATTTAAGCGTAAAATTAACGTTTTGCACGACTGGGCGAGTGCCGTAAAATTTCCACAGGTCGTTTGCTACTAATGCGATCGATTCCATAAATTACCTGGATGTTAATTATCCTCACTGCCCTAATTTACAGATTGCTATATAATTTGGCGCTCCTGATGTGAAAGCTGCCTTATCGTAACCTCCCAACTGAGTTTCAATTATAAATCCATTATACTTAAGCAAGTTCCCCATCTCGTTCGGGTGATAAAGCCGCAGTTTTGTTTCTTCCACAAATTCCTTTTTCTGCTCTATTAAGCGGAAAAATAACTTACTCTTGGCGATTTGTGCGCTCACATCCAACTCGTTAACAACAGTTACCACCATTGTTCCTCTTCCATCTGGATCGGGATATACAGAATATAGGGTTGGCAATGGAGACCACATCGCCTCTATAGTCGGTTTCGTATAATAGTTAAGCATATCTATAATAAATTTCCCGTCCGGCTTTAAATGTTTCTTCACGCAATTAAAACAGGATTCCAAATCTTCTATCCTTAAAAGATGGTAGATTGAGTTTAAGGAAAATATAATTAACGAAAACTGCTTGCCCAAATCGAAATCGCAGACATCAGCTTTTATCCATTCTACTCGGTCAGATTTCTTTCTAGCTTCCCCCAGCATAGAGTCAGAAATATCAATACCCGTCACTTGCAAACCTTTTTCCGCTAACGGAAAAGCGATTCTCCCCGTACCGCAACATAGTTCTAAGACAGGTTCGCCATACTGACTAACCATGTCAGTCCAAAAAGGAATGTCTATCTTGGCTAAGTTAGAGAATGGGTAAAAATTATCGTAGATTAGATCGTAATGTCTGCCATCATAATGGATAGACTCAGTATCGGAAAGCTCGATAATGCTTTGCGCCTCTGGTTGACTTTTTAAATCGTCAATATTTGAGATGATCTGATTTTCTAATTCGTTGCTCACTGCGTTACTCATTAAATTTACTCATTTTATTATATAGCAAGGGCAAATGAGTGAGGGAAACATTACCACCAGTAATAATTACCCCGATTTTGGCATCAGATGCCGTAACTGCACCAGCTTCTACGTCTGTATAGGAGACTGGTAAACTTTTGGAAGTGGATGTATTTGATTGATTTTGTGTCATAAAAATTACCAAAAATAAAACTAAGGATTGTTTGCGATCGACTCTCATTTAATCAGAGGCAAGAGATAAGAGTACTTTTGACTTTTGACTTTTGACTTTTGACTTTTAGATCGCCCGTGCCTAACCCATTCTCCGATTACATAAGTTTCTCTCACCACCAAAACTAACATTGGCTTTCTCCCGAATCATACCATTCTGTGCGGCTGTTACTACTTGGTATGTAGGGTTTTCTTCACTCCCATTACCTTGACCGATCGCCCAATCGTAAATTTCCTAAAAAATACGGTTTACTTCTATTTATTTTTCGGTTTTCCCCATCGCCATCACTGATTATGTTAGGCATCATAAAGATGTGCTTGAACAAAAGCTACAGCAAATCTCAAACAAAAGCGAGGAAATAGAGTTATGGCTCTTATTAGATGGAATCCTTACATTGAAATCTCTACTATCCACAGTCAATTGGATAAACTATTTGACGAAATGACTGGATTTTCTCCATCCCAGAACAGCATTTGGAAACCAGCAGTTGAGTTGCAAGACAACGGCGACAATTTGACCTTAAAAGCTGAACTGCCTGGTATTGAAGCTAAAGATTTGGATGTCAGCGTTACTCGCGATACTGTTGTTCTTCGTGGGGAACACCGCTACGAAAATCAATCGGAAAATAATGGTTTCTTCCGTTCTGAGTTCCGTTACGGTAAGTTTGAGCGCGTAGTTGCTTTGCCTGTGACGGTAGAAAACGATAAGGTGGAAGCTAATTTTAGCAACGGTATTCTGATACTAACTCTGCCTAAGACAGCAGCAGCTAAAAATCGCGTCGTGAAGGTGAATTTAGCTGAGACTGAAACTGCTAGCTAGGGACTGGGGACTAGGGGCTAGGGCGTCGGGAAAAGGGACTAGGGAAAAGGGAAGAGGGAAGAGGCAAAATCTTAATTCCCCCACTCCCCCACTCTTCCCGACGCTCTAGCCCCTAGCCCCTAATCCCTAGTCCCTAACCCCTAACCCCTAGTTTTGTCAATTCTTGAATAATCTCGAATTCGTAGTTGATCGCTAAGTCTGTAAGAGCCTGCGCTATGGAAGCATTTTCTGGCGGAATTTGCTTGACTAAATTCAAAATTATATCATCGCTGCATTGAACTGCGGCTTTCTGTATTTGCGCGAGCAAATCAGTTGGAATTTCCTTGAAACTATCAGATGTTAACTGAAAAGTCGTTACCGAATCATTTTTAGCAGCAGCTAGTTTGCTCGCGTCTGCGGATGATTCCGCACAGATATATTGGACACCTAAATGTTTCCTAATTTTTCCTAGTAATTCCTCTTGTTGAAATGGCTTGCTCAGAAAATCGTCACAACCGGAATCGAAGGCCATTTTTTGGTCTTCTTCAAAGGCGCTGGCACTCAAGGCAACGATCGCAGTTGCTTGACCTCGCAAAGAGCTTTTAATGTGTTTGGTAGCTTGATAGCCATTGACGATCGGCATTCTCATATCCATCAAAATTAGGTGCGGTTCCCAACTTTCCCACAGGGAGATCGCCTCTAGCCCATTTTCGGCTTCTTGGACTTGAAAGCCGATCGAGGTAAATAATCTGGCTAACAAAAGGCGGCTTTCCGGGCGATCGTCTACAACTAAAATGCGATATTCTATTTGGTTAGGTGCTAAACCAATTACTTTGCAGTTACTGCGATCCGTTTTAATCTCAGTAGGATCGCCAAAGCTGATTTTGATATCGAATGTAAATATACTTCCTAACCCCAATTTGCTACTGACTCTAATATCTCCGCCCATCAATTGCACGAATTTTTGGCTAATCGGCAAACCCAATCCGGTTCCTTGTCCTGATTTTACACCTGTTTCTGTTTGCCCGAAAGGTTCAAATAACTTGTTTGTTTCAGTCAGACAAATGCCGGAGCCGGTGTCTTCTATTTCAAAATAAAGTCGATCGTCCTTCCTTCTCGATCGTTCGTCGTTCGTTGTTGATGGCGACGAACCATCAACTCTCACGCGCAGCGTTACCCTACCTTTTTCTGTAAACTTGATGGCGTTCCCCAGGATGTTAATCAAAACTTGGCGCAATTTTCCTTCATCTGTTTTGATAAATTTAGGTAGGTCTGTAACTCTCTCAAAAATTAGCTGCAATCCCTTTGATTGAGCTTTTAATCGGAACATATCTTCAACGCTATCCAACAAGCCAATTAAATCAAAGCTGCTTTCATTTAAACTGGTGCGACCTGCCTCTATTTTGGACATTTCGAGAATGTCATTAATTAGGGACAGCAGGTGTTCGCCAGCGCGATTGATAATTCCCAGATATTCTTGTTGCTGGGTTTTGAGGGAAGCATCGCCAGCGATCATTTGGGAAAAGCCGAGAATAGCATTGAGAGGGGTACGCAGTTCGTGGCTCATAGAAGCTAGAAATTCGCTTTTGGCGCGGTTGGCTGTATCTGCTGCCAATGCTGCTTTTTGTAACGCTTCCGATTGCTTTTTAGTTTGCTCTAGTAATTCGGCTTGCTGCAATGCAACTCCCAACTGATTGCCGATTTGAATGGCGATTTTAATTTCTGCTTCTTGCCAATCGCGAGGGCCAGAGTTTTGATAAATTGCCAGCAATCCCCAAAGTTTTTTGCCGGAAAAGATGGGAACTATGATGTACGCTTTGGCTTGAAATTGCTTTAATAAGTTTATATAACAATCATTAAATCCAGCGTTGTAAATGTCTTCAACAGCTAGGTAGTTTGTACCTTTACTGTAAAACCCACCTTTAGTTTCTTGCAGATATGTATCTTGAAATATGACACTATTTCCGCTTTCAAATGATTTCACAACGCAGCGATCGTTTTCTGTGGAAATCGCTGTGAAGCTGGGGTTACTAGCTTGTGACTGCATTACGGAAATCCATCCCGGCCCAACTGACTCGGCCACCAATTCGCCGCTCCAGTCGGGTTGGAAACGATAAACTAGGACGCGATCGCACTTGATTACCTGCCGCAATTCTTGGGTAGTAGCGGTAAATATGGTTTCCATATCCAAGGTTTGCCGCATTCTTTGAATTACTTGGGCGATCGCTTTTTCCCGTTCGGCACTTTCTCTGACAGCTACTTCTGCTTTTTTGCGCTCTGTAATTTCAGATTTGGCTTGTTCAAAGAGGGTACATTGCTGAATCGCGATCGCCAGTTGCACAGAAATTTGTTTGAGAGATTCTATTTCCGAAGCGAGCCACTGACGAGGGCTGCTACAGTTATGGACAACCAGCAATCCCCATAATTTTTCATTATAAGAAATGGGAACTACTAAGTTAGCTTTTACTTCAAATTGCGAGAGTAAATTAACGTGGCATTCGCTTAAATCACCTGCGTAAATATTTTCGATCGCCCGAATGCGACCTTGCTGATAAAAAATAGCGTAGTTTTCTCGGAAGCAATTGTCTTCAATATCGATGCCCTTCATCGGCGTCCACCCTTGCGCCACCGATTCGACAGCCACAGATCCACCCCAATCTGGATAAAATTGATAAATAATTGTCCGCTCGGTTGACAAAAACTGCCGCACTTCTTCGACTGCTGTTGTCAGCACTTCCTCCAAGTTGAGAGAGGAACGAATCCGCTCTTGGATCGCACTTACTAGCCGCTCCCTTTTTAGTTTTTGCTCCAGGGCAATTTCCGCTTGCTTGCGATCGGTAATGTCAGTCGCCGAGCCGATCAGCTGTTTCACCTTACCATCAGCGTTTCTGGCGAATACGCTCTCTCTCGTGAGAATATACCGCCATTCTCCTTTGGTATCTCTCACCCGGTATTCCAACTGGAAAATATCGCCATCCGTCGCCGTTTCATATTGTTGGAAATGCGCGGCCATTTTTGGTAAATCTTTAGGGTGAATAATACTTTGGAAAAACGCCCCTCCCATTTCTGGAACTTGTGCTGGGGTATAACCGAGCAAAGTAGCAATTTGACGATTGCTATAAACAGTGCGGCGCTCGATTAGATCGTAAATATATAAAACATTTGGAGAAGCCTGGGTAATCCGCTCAATAAAATGCTTGCTCTGTTGCAAGGCTTCTTCTGCTAACTTGCGATCGCTAATATTGCTAAATGTACAAACCACGCGCTCGATGTTGCCATCATCGCTCAAGTGCGGATCGACATTCAGCAGCAACCAAAGCGTATCTTGTTTGGCAGGACGAAATGCGCCGATAACGAGGTTACGCACGGGCTGACGCTGCACGATCGCTTGCTTTAAAGGATGGCTGTGTTGGGAAACGACATTACCTTTTTCATCGAGTAGCTGCCAATTGAGGTCAAAAGCATTTTTTACTGGGATTTCGTATGGGGAAATACCCAGCAATTCTCTGCCCACTTCGTTAATTAAAATAATTTGGCCATCCGTATCCAGCAGCAGCACTCCTACTGGCATGGTCTCGATCAGCGATCGAAAGCGTTTTTCGCTTTCTTGCAATGCTACTTGCCTAACTAATTGATCTGTATATCGGCGATCGAACAGTGAGGTGACTAACGTTGCAACTAACACGATCAGGGTGCCAACTCCAATCTGAATTGCTAACCAAGAATTATCAGATCTTGCGATTGGGATTTCTTGCCCATCCGGCATTTGTAAAAAGCAAGTCGCCCACATTCCGGTGTAGTGCATTCCGCTGATGCCAATACCCATGACGAAGGCGCTGGATAGTTTCAGCAACGGGATCGACCTCTCCCCCCAGCCTACCTTCCCTAGAACGGTAGACGGGAATGTTTCTCCTTCTCTCGTAGGCAAGAAGGTTGCGGGGTTAGGTTTACTTGCATTGCGAAATTGAAAAGCCAACCACAAGGCAACACTGGATGCGCCGATCGCGATCGCTACCGACAGGGCGACAAGGTGGGGGCGGTAGTGTATCGCCACCGGCACTCTCAGCCCTGCCATACCCAGGTAGTGCATTGAGGCGATCGCCAGTCCCATCGCCGTGCTACCCCCCAGCAGCACCAATAGATTCAGTTGGGGGCGGCTGAATAACAGCAATGCCAATCCCGATGCCACAATTCCATCTAACCAAGAAAGGAAGGTTAGCGGCACGTCGTAGTTGACTGGGATCGGTAGCTGGAAGGCTAACATACCGATGAAGTGCATCGACCATATCCCCGTTCCCATTGCTAGAGCGCCACCCAGTATCCAAGCCAGTCGCGATCGCGGCGATGATGCAGGTGTCACTCGCCCCGCTAAATCTAGTGCTGTGTAGGAGGCGATCGCTGCGATCGTAAATGAGAGGGTTACTAAAATCGGGTCGTAACTGCCAGTAATTATGTCCATAAAAAAATATTTGATAAATTTAAACTGCTGCTCCTTCAGTTACTAAAACTTTTTCAAAACAGCTTTTTGAAGCACGTACTTTTGATTTTAAAGGAATTTTAATTATAAACTCTGTGCCTTTTCCTAATTGAGAATTACATTCTAAAACACCATCGTGTTTTTTGATAATTTGATAAGAAATTGCCAACCCCAGTCCGGTTCCGTAACCTGTGGGTTTGGTGGTATAGAACGGATCGTAAATTTTGGTCATCACTTCTGGACTCATCCCAATGCCGTTATCGGCAATGTAAATTTCTACCTCTTTATGTTCGACTACAACGGTGCGAATGCGTATTTTAGGCTGGTAAACTTGCACCCTGCTAACGTTGTAATTTTCTCGTTCTTCCAGCGCATCAATCGCATTACTCAGAAGATTCATAAACACTTGATTTAGCTGCCCTGCATAACATTCGAGCGGCGGCAAATCCCCATACTCTTTCATCGTTTGGATCGCCGGACGGTGGGGCTGTTCTTTCAAACGATGTTGCAAAATCATTAAAGTGCTGTCAATCCCATCATGGATATTTACTCGTTTCATTTCCGCTTCGTCTAGGCGGGAAAAGCAGCGCAAAGAATTGACAATTTTTTTGATTCGCTCTGCTCCCACTTTAATAGATGCTAAAATTTTCCCCAAGTCTTCTACTATAAAATCTAGTTCGCTTGTGTTAATTTTTTGCTGAATCTCGCCCACTGGCTGAGGATAATGCTTTTGATAAAGTTTAACTGTTTCTAAAATGTCTCGAATATATTCACTTGCCGGAGCAATATTGGCAAAAATAAAGTTGATGGGATTGTTAATTTCGTGAGCTACTCCGGCTACCATTTGCCCCAAAGAAGACATTTTTTCGGTTTGCACAAGTTGAATTTGGGCGCATTTAAGTTCTTTTAGGGTTTTTTCTAACTCTTGCGCTTGGCTGCGAAGTTTGGCTTCCGATTGTCGTAAAGCCGCTTCTGCTAAGGAGCGATCGCAATTTTCCTGTTGCAAAAGTTCATTGGCTCGCTCTAATGCTGCGGTTCTTTCGCGCACCCGCTTTTCTAACTCAATTGTTAGCTGGCTGAGTGCATTTTGAATTTGTTTGCGTTCGGCAATTTCGTTTTGCAAAGCTGCGTTTGCTGCTGTCAGTTGGGCGGGATTGGGTATAGCTATAATTTTCGGGATCAGTTCTATCATTACAGCTGCTGTAGTTATGGAAACAGCTGCTGTAATTGCTTTCAGAAAACCCGATAACCAATAATCGGGATGCCACAGCGTCCAAATTTCCATAATGTGGGTGATGCCGCAGCAGATAATGAAAGAACCGAACAAAAAGAAAATCCAATCAAACGGCACGTCTTTCCGCTTTTTTACTATGTAAATTAGTTCGACTGGAATTAAAAAGTAAGCTAAGGCAATCAGAAAATCTGAAACTATATGCAATCCCACCAATCCAGGCTTCCATAGGTAGCAGTGTCCGTGCGGAATAAAGTAGCCTGAAAAAAAATGATGGAGATTTTCTGTCACGATAAATTATCCTCCCTGGTTGGCAAAAATTTACTTTATTATTGGTGGGTTCCTAAAAAAACTAGGTTTATTCAAAGTTGAATTTGAGAAAACTTTTTATATTTTAAGATACAGTTTAATTGTACCTTGACAGGAAGCAGACGATCGCTCCGTTATAAATATACATTTGCCGACTGTAATGCTAGCTTATTTGCATTTTGGAGTTTACCCTGGCGAGCTCGTCACTCTAAAGATAGATTTTTTTGATTTTTCCCGGAGTGCTGCTGCGCTCCAGAAAAAATAAAGCTGGCAGAATTTTGGTAAAAAAAGTAACAATTCTTAATTTCGATCGCATATAGACCTTCTCAAGTAAATAAATGTTCCCCTTTTTCCCCCTGATTTTTCTAAAGCAAGCCCAACAGTTCTGTTTGCTTAGTACATTTAAATGAGTTTATCTTAAAAAAGATTGATTTACTGAATCTAGATTGTCACATTTTTAACAATGTCCGAACCCATCATATGTGACATTTAAGGTGACACGCCGATGGATGCGATCGGGCCCATCTTGGCAGCAGGGATAGCTCTGTAAAAATTGTCCGATCTCGCTGAATGTACGGCGGCATTTTTTTTGACAGCAAAAAAAATAATGAAAATAAAATTTTATCAAGGTGAAGCGATTGACCTTCACCCTACCCTTTATAATTTATTGTTATTGTGCTTCCCGGACTCAAAATATGAATGTTTGCTAACAAAAAGGACAGCTAGATGACACAGCGATCGTCGCGCCTTAAGTCGATAGACTTTTGAATCGATCCGTCTAAAAATTGACTATTTACAGAAAAAGAGAAATTTGGTAAATAAATAACACAGTCAGATTAATTGGCAATTAATAATTAATAAATTACCTGCGTATAATTGCCATTTACAATTCAAGCGATGAGTCAGAAAAGTTTATTTTATATGGCGATGCTACGTTATGACAATAGACGAAGTAATACAACTAATCAGCGCTAAATTCCAAAAGGAATTAAATCCCGTACAGGAAATAATACTTCGCGAAGTCTGGCAGGGAGAAACATATTCTAACATAGCATCTGCCTCTCACTATGGAGAGCATTACCTGAGAAACACAGCCTCCTCCTTGTGGCAATTGCTGTCAGGAATTTTTAACACAACCATTACCAAAGCCAACTTCCGCTCAACTCTAGAGTCCCGCTCCCTGTCAGCGGATGAGCAACAGTTAATCGCAGAATTCAGCTGCAAGCAAGCTCTGGCAACACCCTTGGAATTTCCCAATGGCCCAGTGCCGATCGCTTCCCCATTTTACATCCAGCGCCCACCAATTGAAGAACTTGCTTATCAAGAAATTACCAAACCGGGAAGCATTATTCGGATCAAAGCCCCTAGAAAAAAGGGTAAAAGCTCCCTGATGCTGCGGATATTAGAGCGAGCCGTTTCGATTGGCTACCGCAGCGTCACTTTGGACTTTCAGCAAGCAGAAGAAGCTGTTTTTGACAACCTAGATAAATTTCTGCGTTGGTTTTGTGCCAACGTCAGCCGACAGCTACAACTAAAATCTTTATTAGACGATTATTGGGATGAAGATATGGGTAGCAAAGTCAGCTGTACTATCTATTTCCAAGCCTATCTGCTCAAAGAAACAGACAGCCCTTTAGTATTAGCGTTAAATGAAGTGAATACGGTCTTTGAGTATCCTAAAATTGCCCAAGAATTTTTGCCCCTGCTGCGAAGCTGGTACGAAGAAGGCAAGCGGATTGACAGCCTCAAAAAACTGCGGTTAATCGTGCTACACTCCACAGAAATTTATGTTCCTTTAAAACTTTCCCAATCACCTTTTAATATAGGATTGCCACTGGAATTACCTGATTTTACAAAAGCGCAAGTAATCGCTTTGGCGCGACTGCACGGACTGAATTGGACAGATGGCCCAGAAGCCGATCGACTCCTCGCAATGGTGGGAGGACATCCTTATTTAGTGCGGCTCGCTCTCTATCAAATAGCTCAGGGAAATTTGACCTTAGACCGACTGCTCCAAGAAGCTCCCACAATAGGCGGAATTTACAAAGACCACTTGCGGAGTCTGTGGGCAATTTTGCAAGAACATCCAGAACTATTGGCAGCACTCAAACAAGTGGTCGTCGCCCAAGGCAAAGTGCAGTTAGAACCGATACTCGCCTATAAGTTAGATAGCATGGGGCTAGTACAACTCGATGGCAATGAGTGTAGTTTCAGTTGCGAATTATACCGCCAGTATTTTAGTTCGCAAAACCTGGGTTAAAAGGGAATGTGGCACTGAAAACCTGCCAAAATGGCTTGGCAAAACAACCAAATTTTACGATCGACGATCGTGCGTTCCCAAGCTTAAGCTTCAGGGTGAAGGAACTGCACAACTTTTCGCGCAATCAGTTCGGGAGAATAACGAGTTGTATCGATTACCAGAGTTCGATCGGAGGCTAATTTTTCTAATGCTGCTCTTGTTGCAGATGGATCGTAGCTTCGTCGTTCCTCAACTACAATCTTTAAGCGATCGCGCACCGCAGATACCGAGTATACTCCCTCACGTACCCGCTCTAAAATTTCTGCTGTTTCTCGATCTGAAAAGAAAGCTGAAGCTTCTGGCACTCCCAAATCTGCAAAACTGCGACTTTGGCTGACTTCAGGATGCTGTCCTGCTTGACTCGATTTGGCAACGCGATCGAAAGAATCGTTACGAATTAAAAGGCGTTGCAATCTCACATATTCAGGAGCGTCCAAAAACACAAATTGCGCTAGGGGAAGCATTTTTGTTGCATAAGTAACCTCATTTTCGCCCCGCAATCCATCAAATATGAGTGGGAAGTGAATTTCCAAAGGAGCGATCTGCAATTGGCTTAAAATATGTACCATTCCTGCCGGAAATAGCTGTTTGTAGCGACGGGTATAGTAGAGCCGCGATAAGCGACAGGAGGGATTCCCCCCTTTTTCATCCATCTTGACGATCGTCGGAATAATAAACCGATCGGTTAAAGTGCGCCGATTCGGGAGCAAGTTAAACTCTAGCCCTGCATCGGATAAGGCAGCAGTGACCGTACTTTTGCCAACACCAGTCAGCCCTACCAAAATCAAAAACGGACGCTCCACCAGTGGGAGCCACCCTTGAGAAACTGAAAACCCGATGCCAATACCAGGAGCTAGTTCCACGGAAGCAAGCTCATCTTTAAAGAACAGCATTATGTTAATTCTACTTCCTATGATGTAAATTTATCAGAACTTTGCTTAGTTTTGGTAAAAAAATATACCCATTTGTGTAACTATGCGTTCCACAAATGTATTGAAGTTTAGAAAGAAACAGGTAACGAGCTTGGACGTTCACCACTCAATGCACTTCTCCCCGCATTCAAAAAAGCATTTATAAACTGTTTTTACAGACGGTGAGAAAGCGTCTAAATAAGATAATCCTAAGCATCTCACTATTGGGGATTGTGGCCACTCTAGCAGTACTGTTGGTATGGCAGCAGTTATTGGTACGCGAACAACAGCATACTTACTGTGCAGTTAGTTCAGCAACAAGTAGTAGCGAGGTCAAAATTTTGACTCAGTTGGGATTGGAGGTACGCGAAGGTACTAATGGGCAAGATGCGATAGTTAAGGGAGTAAGCTTCTAGTAGGAGTAAAACTGGACATTTCCGGACATTCCGTGACATAATTTCGGATGACTTGGCTCTTTGACTGGGCGACCCTGGATGGAACACATTGTAGAAAGCGCCGCTCGTCGGCGCGAGAATTAACATATACTTCTCCATCGGGTTATAGGTTATACTTAATAAAATAAACGAATTTAAGCAGCTTTTGTCGTGTACGCACTCAAAAGAGAATTAAAACTAAATAATCGAGAAATTTCTCTGATGCGCGGCGGGGCTGGCTATCGGAGGTTTGTTTATAACTTTGGACTCCAACTCCTCACAGCCAGTTGGAGATTTGAAAATATCCCAGCCAGTGACTCTAAGCGCATTGATGCGATTAAAAAAATCTTCACGCAAGTGGTCATGAAAAGGTCTGAATATGCGTGGATGAAAAAATACCCTTCCACCATATATCAATCAGCTTTTCAAGACTTGAAAAATGCCTTCAATCGATGGCGTAAAGGCTTAGCAGAGTTCCCAAAAAAGAAAACTAAAAAACAAGGAGACTCGTTTACTGTTTATAAAACTTCCGGGGTTTATCCAGAAAAAGGTAAACCAGCATTACCTTTCACGAATAGAGTGGTAATAGAGGCAGGTAAAAAAATCAAATTACCCGGCTTAAAAACTTTTAGACTAAAGGAGAAGATAGATTTTACCTGTAGTTCTCAGACATTTACCCTGTCGAGGACGGCTGATAAGTGGTTTGTCTCTTTTGTGTTGTCTGCTTTAAAAATTCCGCCGCTTTATCATCCGATTGCCAAAGTAGGCGTCGATTTAGGCGTAAAACGTCTGGCGACAGTTTCGGATGGAACTTGTTACGAGATGCCAGCTAGTACAAAAAGGGCGAAAATCAAGCTCAGTCAGCAGCAATGGCGCAATCGTCACAAGAGACACGGCCAGAAAAAGTTAGGGATAAAAGCATCGCATAACGCCAAAGATTGCTACCTAAAACAAGCCAAAATTCATGCCAGAGTCAGCAATATTCGCCGCGACGTCATCCAGAAAATGACAACAGACTTGAGTCGTCGGGTATATTGCATCCGCAT